>SEBM01000638.1 GCA_004296145.1 Flavobacterium sp. | reverse complement strand
ATTGCCACTAAATACATGATTTCTATTTTAGCTAAAATTATATTATTTCATGAAATTTAGTCCGCTTTTATATCTTCCTATATTCTTATTTTCCATAAATAATTATTCACAGACAATTCCTGTTTCTAAAACTGCAGAAAATATCATTATCGATGGTAATTTATCCGATTGGAAAACATTTTTTTTAGGTCCGTTTAAAGTTCATGATTCGGGGAAAGAAGGAACTCAAAAAACTTTTGTTTCACTTTCGTGGAATAATGAAAACCTTTATATAGCATACCGTTCTGAAGATTCGAAGATAATTGGAAAGTATCAGCCAAAAGATTCTAAAATATATGAAACGGATGATTTGGTAGAAGTTTTTATCGATCCTGATGGAGATGGAAAAAATTATCTGGAAATTGGAGTGAATGCTTTTTCCACAAATTATGACATGCTGATTCATTGCATTTCGCCTGCCTGCGGAGGCTGGAAAATGTCTACAGATTTCACAATTGAAGGATTAGAAACCGTGAGTAAAATAACGCCCGAAGGTTTTTGTACCGAAATTAAAATTCCGTTTTCAAGCCTTGAAAAAATTGAAAACGGCAATTTCATTAAACCAAAAATCGGTACAAAATGGCGAGCAAATACTTTTAGAATTGATTACGGTAATACTACCGAATATCTTGCATTACAGTATTATAAAAGCTTAAAATTTGGATTTCATCATCCCGAAGAATTTGCTGTTTTTGAGTTTGTAGAATAGCTAATGTTGATTAGCTATAAGCTTCAATCATGTCTGAATAATATCTTTTGATCTCCATCCTTCCTTTAATTCCAGCAATAATTGAAATTAAACCAGATAATATAGCTCCATAAAATATTACATTTCCTCCAGTTCCAATAGTAAAAGTTAGACCAAGAAAAAGCAAAATAAAACCAATAAAAATATATTTATTACATTTTTTCCTTACATCTCTTGTAGCAATCATATTTACAAAATCTATTTTTATGTTTAATAAAAATGGCACTTCTATGTTTCTTTGTGCAAGAATGTTACTCGTGATATAATAATTTTGCTTTGAATGAATATCAGATAAATCTCCAAAGGAACCGGTTTTCATAATTGTATCTAAAATTTCATCAAAATTTTTCAACAATTCTTCATTTGTTAAATCTGCATTATTCCACGCAACTATCTCTTCTATATTTTCTTCAAACTCAACTCTTTTTTCCGACAAATACTGTATTTGATCTATTGGTGAAAGACTTTCAATATATTCTTTCTCACTTATAGTGTTATTATCAGCTTTTTTATCATTTTCTTCGCTCAATATGGTTTCAATATCAACATTTCGTTCTGTTAAAATTTCTTTAGCAACAATAATAGCATCCGGATTATATTTGCTGGCATTTTTTGTTACCATTAAAATTAATTCTTCATCAGAATGTTCTACAAAACGTTTTCTAAAAGTTTCTATGTCCATATTGTTTTTTTGGTAAATATCGAAAAACTAAATTATTTTTAACATAAAATGCAATGATTTTTCTCTGTTTTAAAAAACTATTTCTGACGTTTCTTCAAAACATTAACAACATCATTCAATTGAAAACCTTTTGCCTGAAGTAAAATCAAATAATGAAAAAGTAAATCAGCGCTTTCGCTAAGAAACAAATCGTCATTATCATCTTTTGCTTCAATAACAACTTCTACAGCTTCTTCTCCAACTTTTTGAGCAATTTTATTGATCCCTTTTTCGAATAAAGAAGCAACATAACTCTTCTCAGAGTCAGCATTTTCTCTTCTTGTTTTGATTGTATTTTCTAACGAAGAAATAAAGCCATAATTTTCAGCATTTGGTTCCTGCCAGCAAGTATCTGCGCCTGTGTGGCATGTTGGTCCCACTGGTTTTGCCTGAATTAAAAGCGTGTCGCCGTCGCAGTCGTTTTTGATACTTACCAAATTCAAAAAGTTACCACTCTCCTCGCCTTTTGTCCAAAGTCTTTGTTTTGAACGGCTGTAGAAAGTTACTTTTTGTGTTTCTATTGTTTTTTGAAGCGATTCTTCGTTCATATACCCCAGCATCAAAACATTTTTAGTTTCTGAGTCCTGAATTATTGCCGGAATTAATCCGTGTGAGCTTTTTATGTCGATGTTCATAATTTTAGATTTTAGTCCCGAGGCTTCGGGATCAGATTTTAGA
>SEBM01000104.1 GCA_004296145.1 Flavobacterium sp. | reverse complement strand
ATCACCAAAATAAACAGCATTTAAAAACTACGAAATTTCTATTTCTGAAATTTTAATAAATAAACAAAACGAAACACTTAATGATGTAGCATTAAATGAAGAAGGAAGTTTTAAGTCTGATGAAAATAATGTCACTTTAAATTATACTGTTCCGGAATACAATAAATATATCAATACAGAATATCAATATTTATTAGAAGGATTTCAAAACGACTGGAGTGAATGGAGTACAAAATCATCTGTAAATTTTAAAAACCTATCACCGGGAAAATATACGTTTAAGGTTAGGGCAAAATTTGCGAATACTATTTTGCAAAATACGGCTGTGTATACTTTTATAGTTTCAAAACCCTGGTATCTGACCAATTTGGCTTGTTTTATTTATTTATTGCTAATGCTTGTTCTGGCTTATTTTATTAATAAAGCGTATCGAAATTTTTATCAGAAACAAAAAGAAAAACTGATAGAAGAGAATAATCTTTTGCTCGAAATAAAAGAGCTGGAAAATGAGCAACAGCTTATGAAATTAAGAAACGAACAGCTTTCTCAGGATGTCGATAACAAAAACAGAGAATTGGCAGTTTCTACAATGAGTCTGAATAGTAAAAATGAACTTTTGGCTTTTATTAAAGAAGATTTAAAGAAAACTACAGAAACGGATAATAAAAACATAAAATCAGTTATCAGAACTATTAATGATAACATTACGGAAGAAGATTCCTGGAAGATCTTTAAAGAAGCTTTTGATAATGCTGATAAAGATTTTTTAAAGCGAATAAAACAGTTGCATCCTCTGTTAACACCAAATGATTTGCGACTTTGTGCGTATTTACGTCTAAATCTTTCTTCAAAAGAAATTGCTCCTTTATTCAACATTTCAGTGCGAAGTGTTGAGATAAAAAGATACCGTTTGAGGAAAAAAATGGATTTGCAGCACGAAATCGGTTTAGTTGAATATATCCTGGCTGTATAGTACTATTCTCAACATCTAATTTTACCTATACATTACCACAACATTAACGTTTTATTGTGTTTTTAACACTTAAATGTTAAGGAAATTAACATTTATGATTTGCTGATTAAATAGGGTTTGTTTTGTGATATGTGAAAAATAACTCAGTTTTTTTTATGATGTATGTTTTTTGTTGAGGTTAATTTTGAAGTATTATTAAAAGGATAAGATACATTAGCTTTCAATAAAAACTAACTAATTATGAAATCTAAATTATTACTAATGGTATTATTACTGTTTACATCTTTTGCGTTCTCGCAGACATATGATGTAACAGGAATCGTACTTGATGGCTCAGGCTTATCATTGCCTGGCGTGAATGTAAAAGTTAAAAGTTCATCCCAAAGCACAACCACTGACTTTGACGGATCTTTTAAATTAACAGGAGTTCCAAAAGGAACAACAATTGTTTTCAGTTATACCGGTTTCCGAACGCAGGAAGTTGTAGTATCGGGAACAAAAATTACAGTAAAGATGGCCGATGACACAAGATCATTGGATGAAGTTGTTGTAATTGGATACGGTACTCAGAAAAAGAGAGAAGTTACAGGTGCAGTTGCTGTTTTAGATAGTAAAACGCTTGATGTACTGAAACCTGCAAGAATTGAGCAGGCATTGCAAGGAACTATTGCCGGTGTAAATGTTACTACTCAGTCAGGAGCTCCGGGTGCACCATTGGATATTCGTATTCGTGGTGTAGCTACAAATGGTGAAAGCAGACCAACTGTAATTATTGATGGTTATGTTGGAGATTTAGGATTACTAAATCCAAATGATATAGAAACAATTACAGTCCTAAAAGATGCACAAGCGGCAATTTATGGAACTATTGGAGCGAACGGAATCATCTTAGTGACTACTAAAATGGGTAAAAAGAATTCTAAAACCAGAGTTTCTTTTAACAGCTATACAGGATTTCAGGAAACTTCAAGAAAATTACCAACTTTGAATGCTACTGAATATGCACTTTTATTAAACGAAAGTTATTCTAATGGAGGAAGACCAATTCCATATACAAATGTTAGTAATTTAGGAAAAGGTACTGACTGGCAGGATGAAGTTTTTAAGAAAGGTGTTCCTATTATTAATAATGATTTGACAATTTCAGGAGGTTCTGATAAAATGACTTACTCTGTAAGTGGATCACATTTGGATCAGGCAGGTATTGTTGGCGGAGATAAATCAGGTTATTTGAGAAATACTGCCAGACTTGCATTAGGAGTTGATTTAAGTGATAAATTCAAATTAAAAACAAATGTAATTTATACTTATTTCACAAGAAATACATTAAACGAAAACGGTCTTGGATCTGTATTGTTTAATGCATTAAACGTTCCTGCAACATTGAACCCTTATGACGCAAATGGTCAACTGACACTTGTACCAAGTACTACAGGATTAGGTACAGAAATTATAAACCCGTTAGCACAAATTGAAAATACTTATAACGATTATAATTTTAAAAAATTAAACGGAAATTTTGGATTAGATTATAAAATCTTCAAAGGATTTACGCTTTCTAGTTCAATTGGTTTTAATACATCAAACAGCGAATCAAGAACGTTTGCAAAGAAAATTAGCTACGGCGGAAAAGTATTTGATGTACAAAGAAGTTCTGTAACTCAGGGAGCGGTAAATGATAACAATTACTCATTTGACCTTTTTGGGACTTACAATACAAAAATTGGAGAAAATCATAATATTACAGGTACTGTTGGTACAACCATTTTTAAACAATGGGGTAACGGTCTTACTGCTACAGGTTTTGATGTTCCGAACAATTTATGGGAATTCGCCGATATTTCTTTAACAAAAGGAATTTCTGAGACATTGACAAATACTAACTATGTTTATGATCAAAGAAGACTTTCTTATTTTGGAAGATTGCAATATGACTATAAAGGAAAATATCTATTGTCTGCTATGATCAGACGTGATGCTTCTACTAAATTTGGTCCAACTAATACAATAGGTTATTTTCCTTCATTTACAGGAGGTTGGGTAATTTCTGATGAAGACTTTTTTGGAGAGCCAAAATTCTTAAATTTCCTGAAGTTAAGAGCAAGTTACGGTACTTTAGGAAATGACCAAATTCCAAATTTTGGTTATTTGGGAATTCTTAACGGAGAAGCAACGTATATATTTGACGGAACTTTAAATAATGGTACGGCAATGGGACAAACACCGAATCCTGATTTAAAATGGGAAGAAGCAAGAAAATTTGACGTTGGTTTAGATTTTAGATTGCTAAATGATAAAATATCTATAGTAGCAGATTATTTTATTGATACCAGAAAAGATTTATTGATTCCAAATATTCCGGTTTCAGGAATTATTGGTACAGGTGCTCCGGGAGCTAGTTCTCCAACATTAAATGCCGGTACAGTAAGAAATGCCGGATTTGAATTCGCAATAGATTATAAAGAAAAATTCTCAGATGCATTTTCAATGAGTGTGGGTTATAATGTAACTTTCATTAAAAATGAAGTTTTAGAAGTAAACAATGGTACAGGGTTTATTGAAGGAGGAGCATTTGGAGTAGGTCAGCCTGCACCAGCTCGTATGGAAATTGGGAAGCCAATGGGATATTTTTACGGATATAAAACAGATGGAATTTTTCAGAATCAGGCAGAAATTGATGCACATCCATCTCAGTTAGCATTAGGAGCAAACGCTGCGCCTGGTGATATTCGTTATGTTGACGTCAATGGGGATGGGGTATTGGATGCAAAAGATAAGACAAACATAGGTGATCCGGTTCCGGAAGCGACAATGGGATTCAATTTACAAATGAATTACAAAAATCTTGATTTCGCTGTTTTCACATTTGCTTCAGTTGGAAATGATATGGTTCGTAATTACGAAAGAACACTTTCTGATGCTAATCGTTTAAATTATGTATTAGACAGATGGACAGGAGAAGGAACAAGTAATTCAACTCCAAGAGTTACAACTGGTGCAACTGCAAACAACGTTTTTTCTTCTTACTTTGTAGAAGATGCTTCTTATGTAAGAATACAAAACGTTCAATTAGGTTATACTTTAAGTCCTAATGTAACCCAAAAAGCAGGAATTACAAAATTAAGACTTTATGCTGGTGTAAACAATTTATACACATTTACAAAATATAAAGGATTTGATCCGGGAGCTTCTTTTGGACCTGGAAACAGAGACAATGTATCTCAATCGCCAATTGGAGCTGGAATTGATTATGGATTTTATCCTGTACCAAGAACCTATTTATTGGGCTTAAACATTAATTTTTAATTTCAATTAAAATGAAAAAATATATTTTTACAACTTTAGCAGCGATAACATTACTTTCGACCGTAACAACTTCCTGTTCGGATGAATTTGTTAACCCCGCTCCCGAATATTCTATCGATTCAGAGAATTATTTTAATTCAAAAGAAGAATATGATAATGCCTTAATTGCCGCTTACGATTTACTGCAATCGACTTATGTTAATGTTTTATTAGGAGAAATTGCATCAGACAATACACTGGCAGGAGGAGAAAGCCCAACAGACGTTATTGGTTTTCAGCAAATTGATGATATGATCCACACTCAGACAAACAGTAATCTTAGAGATATCTGGAATTGGATGTTTGCTGGCGTTCAGAGAACAAATTATATTCTTGAGTTTCAAGATAAAACTGATTTTGAAGGAAAAACGCAATTAATAGCTGAAACACGTTTTCTTAGAGCATACTACCAATTTGAATTAGTAAAATGGTTTGGTGGTATCCCTATGAAACCAGATGCCAGGTTTGTACTTGGAGATGAACTTAAAATTCCGCGTTCATCAGTTGCAGAAGTTTATGCTTCTATAGAAGCTGATTTAATTTTCGCGGCAGCTAATTTATCTCCAAATCCTTCTCAGAAAGGAAGAGCTACGAAAGGTGCTGCATTGGCATTACTTGGAAAAGCGTATTTATATCAGGATAAATTTGCTCAGGCTGCTACTGCTTTGCAAGGTGTAATTGACTTAGGTACTTATTCATTAAAAACAGGTAATGACTATACTAATTTGTTTGAGCTATCCGGAGAAAATGGAACAGAGTCTGTTTTTGAAGTACAATATACTGATGTTGAAGGAGCAGGTTTTCCTTGTTTGCAATGTAGTGAAGGAAATGTTGCTGTAGGTTTCAGTGGAGTAAGAGGTTATAGTGGTCCATTCTTTAGTGCAGGTTTCAGTTTTAATGTTCCAACAGCAGAAAGTGCAAATGCTTTTGAGGCTGGTGATAAACGTAAAGATGTATCAATTCTGGATATTAATGCCTGGGCAGCAGCTAATACTAATTATGATAATGGAAACGGAATCAAATTTGGAAAAGGAAATGAGGATACAGGTTTCTTCAACAGAAAATATCTTCCAAGAACGAGAAGTAAAGAAGCTGCAGGAGATTTGAACTTAACAAATCCAAATAATTACAGAGCAATACGTTATGCTGATGTATTATTAATGGCTGCAGAAGCTAACAACAGAGGAGGTATAAATGATGGAAAAGCAAGAGAGTATTTAAATCAGGTAAGAAGACGTGCTTTTGGAGATAATACGCATGATGTATTTTTAAGCGGAGCTGCCTTAACTGATTTGATCTTGAAAGAAAGAAGAGTTGAACTTTTTGGAGAAGGACACCGTTTCTTTGACTTAGTGAGAACTGGAAATGCAGAAGGAACAATTCCTGGTTTTACAGCAGATAAAAATGAATTATTTCCACTTCCGATTGAAGAAATTCAATTTGCAAACGGAAACTGGGCACAAAACCCTGGATATTAAAAAACATCAATTATGAAAAAAATATATTTTATTATAAATCTTTTCGTTTTAGCCACAATTTTAAGTTGTGCAAACGATGACCTGGATGTGAATTTAGATGGTATAGCTGCACCAACAAATGTTTCGGCTCTTACAACTGTCACTCAGGATAATACAGGAAAGGTTACTTTTTTGCCTAAGGGAGAAGGAGTAACGCAATTCAAAGTTAATTTTGGAGATGGAAGCCCTGAGTCTGATTATGTTCAGCCTGGAGGAACTTTAGTACATACTTACAAAGAAGGTGTGTACAAATCTAAAATTTTTGCAATGAACGTTAACGGAAAAATGACCGAAGTTGAACATGAGGTAGTAGTTTCGTTCAGAGCTCCTGAAAATTTAGAGGTTATCATTACAAATGACCAGTCAGTTTCTAAAAAAGTAACTGTTAAAGCAACTGCAGATTTTGCATTGTTTTATGATGTCTATTTTGGAGAAGCAGGAAAACCAGATCCCGTTTCGGCAAATAATGGAGAATCGGTTTCTTATACGTATCAGCAACCTGGTGTATATACTATTCGTGTAGTATCAAAAAGTGCTGCTGTTGAAACTACAGAGTATACTCAGGAGTTTGAAGCTATACTTATCCTGAACCCTACTTCATCTGCTCCAACACCACCAAACAGACAAGCTGGAGATGTAATTTCTATTTACGGTTCAAAATATACAAATGTAGCCGGAACAAATTATTTCCCAGATTGGGGTCAGGCAGGTCAGGGCAGTAGCTGGAGCGAGTTTGATTTAAATGGCGATAAAATGTTGAATTACATCAAGTTGAGCTATCAGGGAATTGCATTGGCAGACAATGTTACTATTGATGTTTCTGGTATGGATTTCATCCACATGGATGTTTGGACAGCAGATTTGCAAAAAATTGAAACTTCTTTGATCAGTAAAACAAATGGTGAAAAACCAGTTACAAAAGATCTTATAGCTAATCAATGGACAAGTATCGATATTCCAATTTCAGCTTTCACAAGTCAGGGATTAAGTGTTGCAGATATTTACCAAATAAAATTAGTTGGAACACCTTGGGCAGCTGGTAGTGTTTATATCGATAACATTTATTTCTATAAAGAAGCTGCAACAGTTCCTGCAGCACCAACTCCAACAAAAGCAGCTACAGATGTTGTGTCATTGTTTAGTGATTCTTATACAAATGTAGGTATTTCAACATGGAGAACTTCATGGTCAGATACTACATTAGAAGAAATTGCAATTGGAGGAAATAATGTAAAAAAATACTCAAAATTAAATTTTGTAGGTATTGAGCCAAATGCACCAATTGATGCTTCTGGAATGACTCATTTTCACGTAGATGTATATTCTCCTGATTTTACAGAATTCAGAATAAAATTAGTAGATTTTGGAGCAAACGGAGTTTATGAAACCGGAGGAGATAATGTGGAGCATGAAATTAAAGTTACTGCGCCTGCACAAGGAACTTGGGTAAGTTTAGATATTCCGCTTAGTGATTTTACAGGATTAACAACACGTGCGCATATTGCACAGTTGATCTACTCAGGAAATCCTTCAGGAAATCATACTGTGTATATTGATAACGTTTATTTTCACAAATAGAAAAGGAACATTATTGCTCAATTAAAATGAAATTACATTTTATAAAAACAATTGAAATGAAAAAATATAATAAATACTTTGTCTTCCTTTTTGTATTACTGTTTGCAGTAAGCTGTCAAAAAGACGATTATACCTTCGGGGATTTGACTACACCAACAAATGTTAAAGTCACAGCGGAGATTGTTGGTAAAACAGCCGACGCTCCGTACGGAGATGGTTCAGGATTAGTAAAGTTTGTTGGAACGGCAGATAATACTATTTCATACAAATATGTTTATCCTGACGGAACATCTGATAATTCCCCAAACGGAAAAATCACAAAACGTTTTACCAAAACAGGAGTTAATAAATATACAGTAACTCTTGTAGCATCAGGAAAAGGTGGAGTAGTAAGTACTACAGCTATAGAAGTTGAAGTACAAAGCAATTTTAATGATGAAGAAGCTGTTAAATTCTTAACAGGCGGAACTTCTAAAAAATGGTATTGGGCAGCATCAGAACCTGGACATTTGGGTGTGGGACAAAATGATGGTGATGCTACGAAAAACTTCTATGCAAACTATTATCAAGCAGGACCTTTTGAGAAAGCGGCTTCTCCGTCAAGTAGTTGTTTATACGAGAACGAATTGACTTTCTCTTTAGTTGGAGACCAGTTGAAATTTGAATTAAATAATGGTGGTTCTACATTCTTCAATGCTGCTTTTGCAAGTGTTGCAGGAGGAAGTTCACCAGACGATGCTTGTTTATCTTATAACACAGCTGGTGTTAAAAATGTTTCATTAAGTCCTTCTGAATCTGTTATAATGCAAAATCCTAAACATGCAGAACAAACCAGAGGAACAACGATAAACATTGCAGACGGAGGATTTATGGGGTATTATATAGGTCAAAGCTCATATGAGATTTTATCTATAACTGCAAACAGAATGACTGTTAGAGCAGTAATGGGTGGTAATCCTGCATTGGCATGGTATCATACATTTACGACAACTCCGCCAAATTCAAATCCAGAGCCAAGTACAGACTATACAAATTTAGTTTGGTCAGATGAATTCAATACAGATGGTGCGCCAGATGCTTCTAA
This sequence comes from Flavobacterium sp., assembly GCA_004296145.1. Lineage (GTDB taxonomy): Bacteria > Bacteroidota > Bacteroidia > Flavobacteriales > Flavobacteriaceae > Flavobacterium. The sequence continues at coordinate 1,528 of SEBM01000104.1, read as the reverse complement.
ATGGGGATACAATTTAGGAAATGGAGACAACGGATGGGGAAATAGTGAAAAACAAAACTATACAAACTCTGCAACTAACGTAATTGTACAAGGAGGTTTTTTAAAGATTACAGCCAAAAAAGAAGCTTCAGGAGGATTTGATTATTCATCTGCGAGATTAAAATCTGAAGGTAAATATGATTTTACTTATGGTAAACTTGAGGTTCGTGCAAAACTTCCAACAGGAAAAGGAACATGGCCTGCAATTTGGATGTTAGGGGCAAATTATGCAACAAATGCATGGCCTGCTTGTGGTGAAATTGATGTAATGGAACATGTTGGTAATAGCCAGGATCTTGTTCACGGAACACTGCATTATCCTGGGCATTCAGCAGGAAATGCTAATACAGGTTCTAAAACGATTCCTAATGTTTCAACAGAATTTCATACTTACAAAACAATCTGGTCGCCAGCAGCAGTAGAAATTTATGTAGATGACACATTGATTCATAAAGTTCCAAACGATGCATCATTACCATTTAATAAAGATTTCTTTATAATCTTAAATGTGGCAATGGGAGGTACTTTCGGCGGTAATATTGATGCTGCTTTTACTCAGTCTACTATGGAGATTGATTACGTAAGGGTATATCAATAGGTTAATTAATTAGTAAAAAGTGAGAAGGTCAGTTTCGGCTGGCCTTCTTAATTTAATCATATTTAAAAAAAGGCTATGAAAAAAATAGTTTTACTGCTGTTGATTTGCAGTTTTTCGTACGCACAAAACGCAAAAAGAAAATTGTTGTGGGAGGAAAATTTCAGCAAAAAAAATATAAACGAAAAGTTTTGGAATTTTGAAACAGGTGATGGCTGTCCGGATCTTTGTGGTTATGGAAATAATGAAAGACAAATTTATACCAAAACAAATCACGAAATAAAAGACGGAATTTTAATAATCGAAGCCAGAAAAGAAGGAACCAAATACACGTCTACAAAGATTACCACCAAAGGGAAAAAGCAGTTTTTGTACGGAAGAATCGAAGCCAGAGCAAAACTTCCTGTTGGACACGGTTTATGGCCGGCATTTTGGATGTTAGGAGCCAATATTGATGAGGTAAAATGGCCAAAAACAGGAGAAATTGATATTTTAGAATATATTGGTAGAGATCCACATATGGTTTACACCACATTACACACCCAGGATAGTCACGGAAACACAATCAATACCAAGAGGACAGAATTTCCCAATATCGAAGAAGGGTATCATGTGTATGCTATAGAATGGTCAAAAGAGAAAATAGAATTTTATGTAGATACTACTTTGGTTTACACTTTCAATCCTGAAGTAAAAGATGAAAATACATGGCCATTTGACAAGCCATTCTATATTATTGTCAATTTAGCTATAGGAGGAAATTTTGGAGGACCTGACGTAGACGATACTGTATTGCCACAAAAATATTATGTAGATTACGTTCGCGTATATGAATAAATACTATTATTAGTACAAAAAAAGAAGATGTAACTTGTTTAAAATTAAGTATTTATA
>SEBM01000637.1 GCA_004296145.1 Flavobacterium sp. | reverse complement strand
ACATTTACTTTTACCTGAAAATCATTATTCAGAAGTAAATGCAGATTATCAATCACTTTCTCAAACTGATTTCTAAGTGTTATAGAATGAAATTTAGATGAAATCAGCGTATCTAAACTCAAATTGATTTTTTTGATTTTAAATTGTTTTAAAACAGCTAAATGACGGTCAATTAAAATCCCGTTTGTGGTTATGGAAAGTGAAGTTTCTAAAGTTGATAATTTGGCAACTATTTCAGGGAAATCTTTTCGCAAAAGCGGTTCTCCGCCCGTTAATCTTATTTTGTCAACACCATTTTCTACGAAGGTTTTGGCAATTGCAAAAATCTCATCGGCCGTCATTAAATCGGCTTTTGGAGACAAGGCAATTCCGTCGGCAGGCATGCAGTACGTACAACGCAGATTGCATTTCTCCAACAGCGAAATACGCAAATAATTGTGTTTTCGCCCAAAATCATCCGTTAAAACCGTGTCAGAGGCTGTCATGATTTTTACCTTTTAAAATATGAAAAACGTGTAAAAGATGCGGAAAAACAGCATCCATAGATTCTCTCGCTCCATTTGTCGAACCCGGCAAAGCCAAAACTAAACTTTTACCCAAAGTTCCGGCAACAGTTCGTGATAACATGGCGTACGGCATTCTTTGTTGTCCGTAATCGCGAATTGCTTCTTCTATACCTGGAATTCTGCTCTCTAATAATGGCGACAAAGCTTCTGGTGTAACATCTCTTGGTGATAAACCTGTTCCGCCTGTAAAAATTACCAATTGATTCTCTTTTGCAAAAGCTTTTGTTCTTTCCTGAATAACATCAATTTCATCCGGAATAATTTCGTAATGTCCGGTTTCTACTCCGTAAGACGTTAGCTTTTCTACGATTATTTTTCCCGAACGATCTTCTTTATCGCCCGCAAAAATGGAATCGGAACAAACAAAAACCGCAGCTTTTATTACGTTCGGAAATTTATTTTTAAAAAACGATTTTCCGCCTTCTTTATTGATCAATTTAATGGTCGAAATCTCAATTTCTTTATCAATTGGTTTCAGCATATCATACATCGTCAAAGCTACAATTGATGCGCCGTGCATGGCCTCAACCTCAACTCCGGTTTTGTAAACGGTTTTTACGTTGAAAATAATTTCAATCGTTAAACCGTCAATTTTGTATTCTACCGAAGTAAATTCAATTGGAAGTGGATGACAGTCCGGAATTGATAAATGCGTGTTTTTAACGGCAAATAATCCGGCTGTTTTAGCCATTTCAAAAACATTTCCTTTTGGCACCAGATTATTTACAACGGCATCAATTGTTTCCTGTTTGCTTACTTTTACAATTGCAGTTGCGGTTGCAGTTCTTAATGTGCTTATTTTATGCGTTATATCAACCATTTATTAGGTATTTTGCTTCCAGGTGAAAGCGCCATTTTCAAATATTTCTTTGCCAAAAATTGGCACATCGGTTTTTATCCAGTTTACGATTGCTTCTGTTGCTTCGTAAACTTGTTTTCTTCTTGTTGCCGAAACGAATACAAACAAACATATTTCTCCTGCTTTTACAACACCCAAACTGTGGTAAATGTGCATACAGGTTAAATCGAATTTTGCGAATGCTTTTTCTCTAATCGTATGCAAAGCTTCATTTGCCATATCGGTGTAAGCTGAATAATCGATCGCAGCAACGGTATTCTCATGAATGACATCTGCGCGAACCTGCCCCAGGAAAATATTGTGTGCACCAATCGTATGCTTCGATTGATGTTTAGCAATCGATTCGGCTATAAATTCCGGAGAAATTGGTCCTTCTACAAATACATTTTTACTCATTGTTAGTTATTTTTCTGTTGATTTGTTTGCCACGAATTACACAAATTTCACTAATTTTTTTCTCATGATAATAAATAAAATTCGCGAAATTTGTGTAATTCGTGGCAAAAGAAATCTTTTTAATTTGTGTAATCTGTGGCTATATTTTTTCTTCTTTTAATAAAGCTTTCATTGATAAAGCACCGCCAGCAATACTTTTTACATTTTTAAATTTCTTTTTCTGAAATAATTCAACCGCAATTTTACTTCTTATTCCGGATTGGCAAAAAACGTAAATGGTTTTATTTTTATCTAAGTTTTCAATTTCGTTTTCCAGCTGAATTAACGGAATCTGAATACTATTTTTAAAATTAATTTTTGGAAGCTCATCGCTGTT
>SEBM01000636.1 GCA_004296145.1 Flavobacterium sp. | reverse complement strand
ATTTTCTTTTTCCTTAAAGACAACAGATAAACAACACTGATCTTCAGCAGGGTTTTACAATATTCAAAACTATATTTAGATGATTTTTTTCTAGTAATCAAATATTTGTACCAAATACCTTTCAAAGGTTGATTAGAAATCCCTTCTTTTTGATAGGTTAAAACATTAACATCAACTTTTTGGAATTTTTTCTTAGCTAAATACAACTGGTATATACAATTATAATCCAAAGCAAAGCCTAATTTATCTTTTAAAGATACGTCAAACATAAACTCTTTGTGAACATCTGTTGACACAAATGATGCACCATGTCTATAAATAGGATTTTTAGAAATCCTATTTATATCAGTTCCGGATATATGCTCGATTTTAGAATTATTTTCAACCATAATACAATTGCCATACAAAATATCTACATCAATATAATTATCACTTGCAAAAATAGAACTCAATACTTTATCTGAAGTAAATGAGTCGCCTGAGTTCATAAAATTTATCCAATCGCCACTGGCTTTATCAATACCTTTATTCATTGCCTCATATATACCCTCATCCGGTTCACTTACCCAATAGTTAATTTGGTCTTGATATTTTTTAATAACATCGACTGTCCCATCCTTACTTCCTCCATCAATAATAATATATTCAACATTATCATATGTTTGATTAATAACGCTGAGAATAGTAGCTTCAATTGTATCATGACAATTGTATACAACGGTGATAACTGTTATTTTGGAATTATTCATAAACACTTATATCTTATAGATTCTCACTATTTTATCCAAATTCCTGATGCCTTATTGGAAAATATTTTTTTACATTGGATGGGCATAAAGATTGAAGTTGGGACTAAACTTATTATTGTGGTAAAAACAACTCCACTAATTCCGTATCTATGACCAAGAAATATAGCACATGGAATATATACTATTGCTACACCTACAGTAATGTACAATTGTAACTGAATTTTCCCTATCCCATTAATAAAATATATAAAAGTATTACTCCAATTAAAAAGCGAAGTATATACTGCAACCATTATTGAGAGAGACAATGGGATTTTCACTTTATCTCCTACCCATAATTTATAGAACTGTTCTGAAAAAACAATCATAACTAATGTGAGTAATATTGTTAATAAAAATATATAAATAAGTTTTTTAATTGATTTTCTTATCCAAGCATGGTCATTTTTTGCATACGCATCTGTAGCAGCACTCCAAAAAGGAGTCAAAATAATCATATAGGCCATAGAGATAGAATTGAAGTATTTGAAAGCAACATTATAAACTGTTACACTCTTACTACCAAAAAGTTGCACTAGCAATATATTTGTAGAAGTATAAATCACTATACATACTGCCATCTGGATAATAAAAAATTTAACACCCAAGTTAATAAGTGAGCTAGTATATTTAAAATCTACAAATGAGTAAGAAGGTCTCAAATATTTGTATTTACCAAAAAAAATAAAAAAATAAGCAATAATATAAACGATTGCAGGAGATGCCGCAAAAACATAAGCAACATAGGGTAAAGAAGCAGGAACGGTTTTCGTTAGAATAAAAATTATTAATAACGATATAATATTTCCAAAAACTAGTATTAAATCATTGTAGGCAGGTTTTTGCACAGAAATAAGAATAACTCCTACTGTTTTAAAAACGAACTGTAGGCAAAAAAAAGCAAAAACAATTAAAACCATATTGCCAATCAACTCTCTTTTCTCAATCCCTAAATTCAATATCTTATCCCATTGTAGAAAATAATTAGTTATCATAAAAATGATAAAGAAAACTGTCATTATAATAAACAACAATGCAAATGTGGTGCTTGTATATGACTTAGCCAACTTTATATCATTGTGAGCAATTGCTTCAGTAAGTTTATTTCTTAGTCCATTGGCTAATCCGATATCAAAGAAATTTATCCAAGTTAGGATAGAGCTGATTGTCAACCAAATCCCATAATCATTTACATTAAGATAATCGATTGTAAGTGGAACTAAAAGGAAAGAAATCAAAATAGTTATTCCTTTCAAGAAAAAAGAATAAAAAACATTTTTAATAGCGAGTGATGTTCTCTCATTTTTTGCGATAAACTGTTTTATATATTGCATCTATTCTTTTTTAAGAATTTTTTTTATTATAAATTTTTGATAATTAGTTTACTCAAAACTCCCTTCTGCGCCAATA
>SEBM01000103.1 GCA_004296145.1 Flavobacterium sp. | reverse complement strand
GTGTTAAAATTATTTAATTGTGACAACAAGCTAAATTATATTTCAATAATAAGAGCTTCACAAAAAATTACTATGAAAATAAAACCTAAAATAATTTCTGTTAGTTGTGTAGTGCTGATTATCTTTTTGTTCGCTGGAAAGATGCGGTTGTTTAAGTATTATCCAGACCTAAGTTATGGTATTGGAAGTTACACTTTCGTTCCGGGCTCTCTCAGTAAGTTATCGGCTGATATTAACCAATTGCAACAAAAAGTTGACAGTGCTAAAAGAGTAAAACGTTTTTTGATTGATGGTGTAGATGGTTACGGAGGTTTTACAAATGTGTTTTTTGGTTTTATGACACCGTATAATATCGACGAAACTGTTGAAAGTGAAATAAATTATCTAAAACTAACTGGTATTGGATTGAAGATGCAGGAGCAAATGGGACCCAAGTACTTAGCTTTTTATACAAAAAATGGCAAAAGTTACCTCTCCAAAACAAAACTTGGCGATGGAGAACATGGTAAAACTGTTTATTATGTAGATAAAGAAGTTAATTACAAGTACTCATCGGAAGACAATAGCATTCTTTTGCCCGTTGAATCCCAGTTTTGGAATGTTTGTTTAATGATTTTAAATTTTGCAATCCTAATCATTGTTCTTGCAGCATTTTTCTTTGCCGTAGCAACTTTTTTTAAATTCCTGATTGCAACCGCTAACAATCAGATTTTCGAAGAAGGAAATATTCAACGTCTAAGAGATCTGTCAATCTGTTTTTTACTCCATTGATCTGCCCACTTAATCTCATTTTTTACTATCCAGTAATGTGATTGGCATGGAAAATTCCAGTTCCCAATAGACGGGAAAAGTGATACAGCCTTCCCGTCGTAAGTAATCTTCCATCTAACCGGAGATAGCGGCGTTACAACTTTATTTTTACAAATTCAAACCCGATTTCCCCATTGGCAATAACAGCGGTTTTCTCAGCTTTGACTTCGTAACCATGACAGTACGGACAATGCAAAACCGAAATTCCCCAACATTCCGCAAATCCCGGAATGTTCGGAATTAAATCTCTAACTCCGGTTGCGAACAATATTTTTTTCGCAGTAAATAAAAGTCCCGATTCAGTATTTACTTCAAAACCTGATTCCGTTTTGATTGCACTTATTGCAAGTCCATTATAAAACTGAACAGTATCGTATAAATCAACTTGTATTTTGGCTTTCGCCGAAATTACAGCCGGAACTTCACCGTCGTGTGTGATGAAATTATGAGAATGAGGTGTTTGTCTGTTGCAAGGCAATCCGCTGTCTATAACTAAAACCTGACGCAAAGAACGTCCTAAACTCATCGCGGCAGATAATCCGCTGTAACTTCCTCCAATAATTATTACTTCAAAATGTTTCTGATCTTTCATAGCATTATTTTTTATGTGAAATGTAATTTAAAAAGTGACCGATTATCATTCCGATGCCTCCAACAAAAATCAAATCAAGATGAATGTCCAAAAATAATTCTGTTAGGACACTGATCCAAATTAGCGCCATTGATAATGTTAGCAAAGTTGAAATCAATAGAGTTGATTTTTTAAGTATTTTTACAATTGCAAAAAGACCAATTGTTGCGAATATCAAATCAATAAAAGGATTATGAATTAACCCAATTGGCAAAATTGTAAGCAATGGAAAAATGAGACAATGCACCAGACAAATAGATGCACTCGAAATTCCTAAAATATCGTAAAGACGTGTTGTAGTTTTCTTCATTTCTTGTATTTTTGCTTAATGCAGTTTTGTTGCAAATATACAGGATTTTTATAAATTGCAACAATGTTGCGATAATATTTTTATTTCATTATTATGAAAACGACAAGAAACACCACAGCAAAGACGGCGGTTACAGAGATTCTTAAGGAATCTAAAACGGCTTTGTCTCATAGCGAAATTTTTAAACTTACTCAGGATTTATGTGATCGCGTTACTATTTACAGAATACTAGACCGCTTGGTAAATGATGATATTGTACACAAAATAGTTGACCTTGACGGAACCGTTAAATACGCAAAATGCCATCATTCTCATCCTGTTCATATTCATAATCACGCTCATTTTAGTTGTGAAAATTGTCATGAAATTACTTGCCTTGAAAATGTAAAACCGAGTTACATTCTGCCTCATAATTACAAGGTGAATGACATCAATTTTACGCTTTCTGGATTATGTCCGAAATGTTTAAATTCTAACATTTAACTTTTAGACTTGTCTAAAAATATTGTTGAGCGAATATAATTTTTCTTTATATTTGGTAAATCAATATTTTACAAATGACCAAATCATTAGAAGAAGTACATGAATCTGTTTCGACAGAACATAAAAAAACAGGATTTAGAAAAATTTTAGCCTTTTTAGGCCCAGCATATTTAGTAAGTGTCGGCTATATGGATCCCGGAAACTGGGCCACCGACATTGCCGGCGGAAGCCAGTTTGGTTACACCCTTGTTTGGGTTTTACTGATGAGTAACTTAATGGCACTTCTTCTTCAGAGTTTAAGTGCGCGCCTCGGAATTGTTACGCAGCGTGATCTTGCACAAGCTTCAAGGGAAACTTACTCAAAGTATATCAACTACATTTTATATTTTCTTGCCGAAATTGCCATTGCAGCCTGTGATCTTGCCGAAGTTCTCGGAATGGCGATTGGTATAAATCTATTATTTGGTATTCCACTTCTCGAAGCGGTTTTGATTACCGTTTTAGATACCTTTTTATTGCTTTTCCTGATTAATAAAGGAATTCGCAAAATGGAAGCTTTTATAATTGCTTTGGTTGCGATAATTGGTTTCTCTTTTATTTTTGAAATGATTTTTGCAGAACCGGAAATGGGTAAAGTTCTTGCCGGATTAGTTCCTTCTATTCCAAACTCTGCTGCTTTGTATATTGCAATCGGAATTATTGGCGCAACGGTTATGCCACACAATCTCTACTTACACTCTTCTTTGGTGCAAACCAGAAAATTCGACAGAACGCCAGCCGGAATCAAACAGGCTTTGAAATACAATTTTATTGATTCTACAATTGCCTTAAATCTTGCTTTTTTTGTAAATGCTGCCATTTTAATTCTTGCCGCTGCGACTTTCCACAAAAACGGAATGTTTGAAGTTGCCGAGATTCAGGATGCGCACAAATTTCTGGAACCGCTTTTAGGAACAAAATGGGCGCCGGCATTATTTGCAATTGCCTTAATTGCTGCGGGTCAAAGTTCGACTGTTACCGGAACATTGGCCGGACAGATTGTAATGGAAGGGTATCTTCATTTTAGAATGCAGCCTTGGGTACGTAGAATTATAACACGCCTTATTGCGATTATACCAGCTGTAATTGTGATTTTAATTTACGGAGAAGGCGTAACAGGAAAATTATTAATTCTAAGTCAGGTGATTTTGAGTTTACAATTGGGGTTTGCAATTATCCCTCTGATTCACTTTGTAAGCGATAAATCGAAAATGAATGGTTTTCATATTTCTAAACTTACTCAGGTAATTTCATGGATTATAGCAGCAATAATTGTTTCTCTAAATGCAAAATTAGTTTATGATGAAATTACATCGTGGCTTGAAAACTCCGATAATCCGATAGTTCTATGGCTAACAGTTGTTCCTCTTGCTTTTGGATTTTTAGGTTTGCTTCTTTTTATTGTTTTCAAACCATTTATTACAAAATCGAAAGTTATTGTAAATCATTCACCACATAACTTTAAATTAAGGTTTACACCAAAAGAAAGTCAAAGCGTAAAAAATATTGCAATTTCTGTCGATTTCTCGAATGCTGATGAAGCGGCACTAAACAGGGCTTTTGAATTGGGAGGAATTGAAGCTAAATATACTTTAATTCATATTGTGGAAACGGTCGGCGCTTTGATGTATGGCGTTCATGTACACGATCATGAAACCACAATCGACGAAAAACTTTTACTGCAATATAAAGAAATGCTCACGGAGAAAGGTTTCAAAATAGAAACAGAACTCGGTTTTGGAAAACCAAACACTGTAATTCCGAAAATCATTAATGCCGGAAATTTTGATATTCTGGTAATGGGAACTCACGGCCACACTGGTTTGAAAGATATTGTTTTTGGAACAACTGTAGACAAATTGAGACATAAAATTTCTATACCTTTGTTGATTGTTAAATAAAAGGTACAAAGGCTCAAAGTTGCAAAGGGACAAAGTTTTCCCTCTGAACCTTTGCCCCTCTGAACCTCTGAACCTCAAAAAAAAATGACCTTCTCAGAAGAAAACTATTTAAAAGCTATATATCATCTTACTGCTTCTCTTGAAACAGAAGTAAGCACAAATTCTATTGCCGAAATGATGGAGACAAAAGCTTCGTCAGTAACAGATATGTTGAAGAAACTAGCGGATAAAGATTTAGTGAATTATAAAAAATACCAAGGAGTGTCACTGACAGAAAACGGAAAACTGGCAGCAAAGATGATTGTTAGAAAACATCGTTTGTGGGAAGTGTTTTTGGTGGAGAAACTAAATTTCAGCTGGGATGAAGTTCACGATATTGCGGAACAATTGGAACACATCAAATCGGAACAATTGATTAACCGTCTGGATGATTTTCTGGGAAATCCGACAGAAGATCCGCATGGCGATCCGATTCCGGATGCGAACGGCCGTATTGTCAAGATTGAAAAACATCTGCTTTCTGAATTAAATGAAAATCAGATTGGCGTTTGTGTTGGTGTAAAAGATACCTCATCGGAGTTTTTGAAGTATCTGGATAAGCAGGAAATTGCGCTGGGTTCTAAAATCGAATTTCTGTCTAAAGAATCTTTCGATTTATCGGTTAAAATTAAGGTTGATGGCAGAGAACTATCTATTTCTAATAAAATCGCTTCTAATCTGTTTGTAAAGTTACTTTAAGCTTAACTCGCATTATAGTCTAAATTGGTAAATCTGATTTCCAGATTCTGAATCAGATTATCTGTTCTGTTCAGACTAAACAGATTTATTGAAATTTGTTTTTTGCTTTTTGAATTCGGCACTATATCTACAGCAAAACGATTTACAGAATAGCCTTTTACTTCATTAAAATTTAGTTTACGGGTTTCAAAAAAGTTTTTTGAAATTATTGCATTATTTGTAATGACTACTTTTTTCCTAAATGTGCTTATAATCAAAACTGTAAATATTATAATAGCGCCCAAAAACACTAACGGCATGAAATAATAAAGACAAATTGACGAACAGCACGACTGGTAAATCTTTACTGCAATTGATTTTGTTGGCAATGTCATAAACGGAATTAGCAAAAAACCTCCAAAAACCGCTATTTGCAATAATGAAAAAAGAAGAATAAATACTTTCAATCGCTCTGAAACACTATAAACATTCATCTGAAATATCTTTTTATATTTTCAGCAAAAGTAAAGTGTTTTTCTTACAAAAATATTGGCTTTATTAATTTTAACAGTATCAAAGCACGATTGAAGATAAATTTATCAAATAATACCTTTCTCAATCATTTCAAGCATGACCGGAGAAGCATTTTTAAATGTAGGAGGTTGTTCAATAATACTTCCGGCATTTTTCTTATTTACTTTAAATGTAAGATCATTATCTGTTGTAAATAATAGCGCGGTCAAAAACGGGTTTTTAATATAAGTTCCTAAAACCAATAGCGCTTCTTCTAAAGTGTGTATACTTTCTACTTCTTCTGTTTTATATCGTGTTGTCAATGAAATAGAAAATGTATCATCTTCATTCAAAACCAATCTAAAATAGATGTTTTTGATTTCTGTATCGCCCATCGTTTTGGCCAAAGTTAATTTTGCGAAAGTACCGGATTGGATACTTTCTTTAACGCGTTCACAAAAAAGGGCAAATATTGGTTCGTACATTTTTTAAGTTGCTAAGGTTCTGAGATACTAAGATGCTAAGTTTTTTCTCTTTGTTTTGATTTAACCGCAAAGGTCGCTAAGTTTTACGCAGGGTTCGCTAAGTTTTTTAATATTTCTTTGCTCACCTTGCGTAAAGCTCTGCTCCCGATAATTATCGGGATTGCGGTTAAGAAAATTTATTTTCCTGTAAAAACTGCTTTACGTTTTTCTAAAAATGCAGTTGTTCCTTCCTTAAAATCCTGAGTTCCGAAACATTTTCCGAATGATTTTATTTCAGTATCAAAACCGTTTTTACCGTCTTTAAAGTTTGCATTTATTGACTTTATCGCTTTGCTGATTGCAAAAGGCGCATTTTTGATAATTTTGTTTGCGATTCCTTTTGTAAAATCAAGAAGTTCGGATTGTGAAACTACATGATTTACCAAACCGTATTGTTTTGCTTCTTCGGCAGAAATCATTGCAGCGGTCATGATCATTTCCATTGCACGACCTTTTCCAACTAATTGTGGTAAACGCTGTGTTCCTCCATAGCCAGGAATAAGACCTAAAGTAACTTCCGGCAATCCCATTTTTGCATTATCAGATGCCACTCTAAAATGACACGCCATTGCCAGTTCTAATCCTCCGCCAAGAGCGAAACCATTTACAGCAGCAATTACGGGTTTCTTTAAATTTTCGATATAATCAAATAAAGACTCCTGACCTTCGGCTGCAAGTTGTGCCCCTTCAACAATCGTATAATTTGCAAATTCTGAAATATCAGCTCCGGCAACGAATGCTTTTTCTCCACTTCCGGTCAAAATTATAACACGAACATCATCATTTTTACCTAATAATTTTATCGCTTTATTCAAATCACTGATAGTAGCTTTGTTTAATGCGTTTAATTTTTCTGGTCTGTTAATGGTTACGGTTGCAATACTTTCTTCAATAGAAATTAAAAGATTTTCGTAGTTCATGACGGTTAGTTTAAGAGTTTGTGATTGGCAAAGAAACCCTGAATGTAGTTCCTTTACCGTATGTTGATTCAAAGGTAATTGTTCCTTTGTAATTTTCTATTATGTTTTTTATAATTCCGAGGCCAAGTCCCATCCCGCTGGTTTTGGTTGTAAATTTTGGTTCAAAGATTCGGCCGATATCCAGTTTTTGAATTCCGATTCCGTTATCCTTTACTGCAATTTCAACATTATTGTTTCTCCGTTTTACCGTTACCAGAATTGATTTCTGAAACTGACTTTCCGGAATTGCCTGTGTTGCATTTTTAACAAGATTCGTAATAACACGGATTAGTTGTGTACGGTCCATTTTAGAAATGATTTCTTCTTCCTGACTTTCAAAAACAATATAATCTTCGTTGAAAATATCAAGCGCCAGTTCCACAACTTCAACAACATTCAACGTTTCGTTTTGCTGTGCCGGCATAGAAGCAAAATTCGAAAATGCCGAAGCAACTGCAGTCATCGTATCAATCTGCTGAATTAAGGTTTCTGAATAATCATTCATCTTCTGCTTGACATCAGGATCGTTTGGATCAAACTTTCGTTGAAAACTCTGAACCGTCAGACGCATTGGTGTAAGCGGATTTTTAATTTCGTGCGCGACTTGTTTTGCCATTTCGCGCCAGGCTTCTTCTCTTTCGCTTTGCGCTAATTTTATAGCACTCGTTTCAAGTTTATCAACCATTCCGTTATAGGCTTTGATCAGAAAGTTGACTTCTTTACTATTTGCTTCTAAAACAATTTTCTCATTTTTCTGATCCAGATTGGTTTCTTCCAGTCTGTCAGAAATCGTTTTTAATGATTTAGTGATGTAGGTAGATAAAAAATAAGCCAGTGCAAAAGCCACTAAAAGCATAAAAGAATACACCTGACTCAGACGAATAAGGAAAGTATTCAATTCATTGTCATAATAACCATCATCTTCAAGATACGGAAGATTTAGAATTCCTAGAGGTTTGAATTTCTCATCTTTAATAAGACTATACGACGATCTGTTTTTGACTCCGTCTATCGTTTTAATATCTACAAAACGCTTTTCTATAGAAGAGCGAACGAGTTTTAGAATGTATTCCGGAATTGGCGGCGGCGCTTTATCAACTGCAAAAGATTCTTTTGAAGATTTTAAAAGCTTTCCGTCAAGGCTGAAAATATTGATTTCGATTTTGTGGATCTGTGCTAATTCGTGGATTTTGTCTTTAAATATTAAATCCAAATTTCCTGTCTTTAGCGGATACGTTGTAGTTGCCAGAACATAATTAATATGTTCTTTTACAGCATTTTCTTTCCGTTCTAATCGTTCCTGATGATATTCTTTGGCTTCATTCTTAAACTGAATAATAGAAATGGAAGCCAATAAAAACGATGCTACAACAATCAATACAATCATCGACAGGAAAATCCTGGTTCGAAGTGAAAGCATTGACATTTTGAAGTTGTTTAGCATATTTTTCGTATTCAGTCCCAGTTTTCAGTCTCAGTCTCAGCATAACTGAAAACTGGGACTGAGACTGAAAACTTATTTCTTTTCTCTAATTCTCTTGTAAAAGCGGAATCCAAGCATAATTAAAATCGAGAATAAAAAGATTCCTACTACACCGTAAATCCAATTGATGGCATTTTTTAAAACTACTAAAAATACAACAGCAAACAAAATTATCGTTGCGCCTTCATTCCATAAACGCATGAAATTGTTGGTATATTTTACCTCATCATTTTGTAATTGTTTAAAAATCTGATGACATTTTCCGTGGTATAAATATAAAAGGAAAACGAAACATAATTTTACATGCATCCAGGGCATTTTGAGCCAGGCATTTCCTAAATCTGTAAAAAGCAACATCCAAAAAGCAAAAATACTCGCCAAAACTGCCGACGGCCAAGTAATAATATACCACAAACGATAGGTCATAATTTTGTATTGCGCTTGTAGAATTTCCTTTTCTGGCGAAGGCTTTTCATTGGCTTCAATTTGGTAAACAAACAAACGCACAATATAAAACAACCCGGCAAACCAAGTTATTACAAATATAAGATGCAGTGATTTTAGATAGTTATAGTATTCCATGAAGTCTATTTTCTTTGCTCTTTCTTCTATTTTCTATTTTGCCCAATCATTAATCCAATTCCCAACCGTTTCGCACCATTCGTCATCGTCATTTAGACAAGGAATTGCCAGAAACTCTTCTCCGCCTTTTGCTTCAAAATCTTCTTTGGCGCGCATGGCGATTTCTTCTAAAGTTTCTAAACAATCAGAAACGAAAGCTGGTGTAACAACTGCCAGTTTTTTGATTCCTTTGGCCGGCATTTTATCAATTTCGATATCAGTGTAAGGTTCTAACCATTTATCTCCCGCTAATCTTGATTGAAAAGTCAGGCTGTATTTATCTGCCGGAATGTCTAATAGTTTTATAACCTGTCTTGTGGTTTCATAACATTGGTGACGGTAACAGAAATCGTGCGCCGGAGATGGCGTGTTACAACATGACCCGTCAATTTTGCAATGCGATTTTGTTACGTCTGTTTTGCGGATATGACGTTCCGGAATTCCGTGATATGAAAACAATAAGTGATCGTAATCAAATCCAACTAAATGTTTTTTGATAGAATCAGCCAGGTTTTTGATATAATCCGGTTTGTTATAAAACGCAGGAACATCGGTAAAAGTCATTTCCGGGAATTTCTTTTTTCTGATTTCTTCCGCTTTAACTAAAATCGTCAAAGTCGAAGCCATTGCATATTGTGGATAAAGTGGAAAAAGCAAAACTTCTGTAACGCCTTTGTCTTTTAATTCCTGAAGTCCTTTTTCGATAGTCATACTTCCGTAACGCATTGCCAAAGCAATCGGAACGTTTACTAAAGGCTGTACTTTTTTCTGCATTCTTTCAGAAAGTACCACTAATGGCGAACCTTCATCCCACCAGATTTTTGCATACGCATGTGCCGATTCTTCCGGTCTTTTTCTTAAGATAATACCACGAACCAATAATGCTCTCAATAAATACGGAACATCAATTACGTATTTATCCATTAAAAATTCATCTAAATATGGTTTTACATCTTTTGGTGTTGGACTTTCCGGAGAACCTAAGTTTACTAATAATACGCCTTTCATTATGTTTTTGCTTTGAGCTTTAAGCTTTTATTTATTTTTAAAATTTTCTGCAAAAGTAGGTTTCGTACTTTATTAGAAATATGAT
>SEBM01000635.1 GCA_004296145.1 Flavobacterium sp. | reverse complement strand
ACCGATATTTTTATCGAAGCTGACGGAAAAGAAACCAAAAATGTATTTGTAAAAAATAATGTTTTTAATAATGTTTCAACTCCGATTAAAAAAGGAAAAGATTTAGATAAAAAAGCAATTACAGAATAAAGTAATACAACACAAATTTCACTAATTAGCACAAATTTAATCCGTGTCAATTAGTGAGATTAGTGTTCAATTTTATAGCATGAGAAAAATATTTATAATCATATTAATCGCAATTTGCACGTTAAGCTCTTCTCAAAAAAAGAAAGAACTTTATTTGTTCACGTCTTTTAGAGAACCAGCAACCGAAGGCTTATATTTAGCCTACAGCGAAGACGGTTACAACTGGAAAGGTTTTGAAGGCTCATTTTTAAAACCGGAAATCGGCGCCAGCAAAATCATGCGCGATCCGTCCATTACAAAAGGAAAAGACGGAACGTACCACATGGTTTGGACCACCGACTGGAAAGGCGGAAACGGCTTCGGATATGCCAGTTCTAAAGATTTAATACATTGGTCTGAACAGCAATATATTCCCGTAATGAAAAACGAACCGGAAGTTGTCAACGTTTGGGCGCCGGAGATTTTTTATGATGATGTGAAAAACGAATACATTATTATTTGGGCATCAACAATTCCGTTTCGATTTGAAAAAGGAGTAGAAGAAGAGAAAAACAACCACAGAATGTATTACGTAACAACAAAAGATTTCAAAACGTTTTCGGATACCAAATTATATTACGATCCAGCTTTCAGCGTAATTGACTGTGTGATTGTAAAGAAAAGCAAAAAAGAATATGTTTTGGTTTTGAAAGACAATACGAGACCGATGCGAAACATAAAAGTAGCGTTCGGAAAATCGCCTTTAGGTCCGTTTGAGAAAAGTTCAGAACCTTTAACAGAATATTTATCAGAAGGTCCAACGGTGGTAAAAGTCGGTAAAAACTGGTTATTGTATTATGATAATTACGGATCAAAAAATTATAAAGCTTTAAGCACTTCAGATTTTGTAAAGTTTGAAGATGTTTCATCCAAAATAAAACTTCCGGAAGGACACAAACACGGAACGATTACGACAACTCGCAGATTTGGCAGATTAAGCAGATAAAAAGAATAAAAGACAATGATTACTTTAAAAAAAATAAAAACCAACATCGCCATTACAGCCACAATCCTTTTGGCTTGCACAACTGTAAACGCCCAAAACGACACAGTGCGTTATGTTGGTAAAACACTTTCAAATATCGATTACCATCACGGACAGTTAAGTCCAGCAGTTGGAGTTCATGCGACACAAATCATGCGTGCGAGCCGTGAACATCCCGAAAAAGCAGATGGTTTTGGATGGACGTACAATCACCAGCCGATGATGGCGTATTGGAACAATACCTTTTACCTGCATTATTTAAGTGATCCTTCGGGAGAACATATTCCGCCGAGCCAGACTTTATTAATGACTTCTAAAGATGGTCAAACCTGGACAAAACCAACCGTTATTTTTCCTATTTATCGCATTCCTGATGGCTGGAAAAAAGAAGGCGTAGAAGGAGTTTCTAAAAATCTGGATGCCATTATGCACCAGAGAATGGGATTTTATACGTCTAAAGACAAACGACTTTTTGCCTTAGGTTATTACGGAATCGCAATGGATGAAAAAGACGATCCGAATGACGGAAAAGGAATTGGACGTGTGATTCGCGAAATCAAAAAAGACGGAAGTTTTGGCGAAATCTATTTCATCAGATACAATAAAAGCTGGGACAAGTCAAAATCGGCATTTCCATTTTATACTAAAGCAAAAGACAAAGGTTTGATCAAAGCCTGTGAAGAAATTCTATCAGAACCCTTGGTTTTACAGCAATGGGTTGAAGAAGCAGATCGTGATGACGAATTAATTCCGCTTCAAAAACCTTATAAAGCGTTTAGTTATTACCATTTACCAAACG
Source organism: Flavobacterium sp. (assembly GCA_004296145.1). Classification (GTDB taxonomy): domain Bacteria; phylum Bacteroidota; class Bacteroidia; order Flavobacteriales; family Flavobacteriaceae; genus Flavobacterium. The sequence goes on along the minus strand of SEBM01000635.1, from coordinate 1,344 downwards.
GAAATGTGGTTGGTTTATGGAAACACGCCTTAACTTCAATTAGTAAAGATGGCGGTAAATCATGGGATTATATGCCATTACGAGCACCGGGATTTGTAAACAGCAACGCCAAAATCTGGGGACAAAAAACGTCTGACAATCGTTATGCAATATTGTACAATCCGTCAGAATACCGTTGGCCGTTAGCAATTTCAACTAGTGATGACGGACTGAATTATAAAGATTTATTGTTGGTTCACGGAGAAGTAAGTCCGATGCGTTATGGCGGAAACTACAAATCTGCCGGTCCACAATACGTACGCGGAATCACAGAAAAAAACGGAACTCCGCCAGACGGAAAAATCTGGGTAGGTTATAGTATGAATAAGGAAGATATTTGGGTGGCTTCGGTTCCCGTTCCGGTAACTTCGGTGGTAACAGAAAATGTAAATGACGTCTTTAATGATCTTCCAAACGGAGAAGAATTGAAATTTTGGAATACTTACGATCTTTCCTGGGCATCGACAAAAATCGAAAAGAAAGCCAACGGAAAAAAATGGCTGACTTTAAGAGATCAGGATTATTTTGACTATTCAAGAGCAGAAAGAGTGATTCCGTTTGCCTCAAAAATGGAAGCTGTTTTTACAATAAAACCGGAGCAAAACAATCATGGTTTATTACAAATCGAATTTCAAAATAAACAAGGTTTGCCTTCCGTAAGATTAACTTTTGATTCAGACGGTCAGATTAAAATAAAAACCGGAGCGCGTTCTAATGGAATTGGAAAATATGAAGCAAACAAAGCTTATAAAATAACGGTAAAATTAGACGCCAAAAACCGTTCGTACACCGTAAAAGTAAACGACGAAAAAGAATCAACAAAGATATTCTATGCGCCAACAGACGGATTTGAAAGAATCATGTTCAGAACAGGAGAACAAAGATTTACTCCAAATGCAAACACAGCGCCAGACACAGACGATTACGATGACCTACCTCAAACTGGAAAATTAATCCCTGAAGCGGTTTTCAATATCGAGTCTTTGATTACGAAAAAATTATAAAAGGTTTTGCCACGAATTGCACTAATTTCTCGAATTATTTTTTTAGCCACAGATTAAAATGATTCACACAGATTATAAAAAAGAAATCAATTAAATTCTTTTAATCTATGGCAAATAAATTAGAGAAATTGAATAAATAATTAAAAAAAATTAGTGCAATTCGTGTAATTCGTGGCGAAAAAAATCTAGAACGCGGATGACACAGATTCGCTATCGCGAAAACGCTGATTGACACGGATTTTTTATTTTTAGCTAATTAAAAAAATCCGTTTTTATCCGCGTCTTTACGAAGTAAATCCGT
>SEBM01000102.1 GCA_004296145.1 Flavobacterium sp. | reverse complement strand
CGATATTATTTTTGTAGGAGATCAAAATCGAGTTGAAAAAATCACTCAATTTTTTGATTCCATCGAATTTTCTACTCAAAAAAGAGAGTTTAAAACACAAACAGGAATCTATAAAGGAAGAAGAATGTCTGTAATCTCAACCGGAATTGGACCGGATAATATTGATATCGTAATAAATGAATTGGATGCTTTAGTAAATATCGATTTTGAAACGCGTCAACCTAAAGAAGAATTAACATCCTTAAATATTATTCGTGTGGGAACTTCAGGTTCTTTGCAAAATGATATTCCTGTAGACAGTATTGTAATGTCAAAATACGGATTAGGGTTAGATAATATGCTTCGCTCTTACTTAATTGATGAAGTTACTCATCCAGAAATTGAAGAAGCATTTATTAAACAAACTGATTGGGATTTTAAAAAAGGAAGACCTTATGTTATTTCTTGTAGTGAAAAACTTGAAAAACTAATCGAAAGTGATCAAATTTTTAAAGGTTTAACAGCTACAGCGGGTGGTTTTTATGGTCCTCAAGGTCGCGTTTTACGTTTACCCATACAAGATAATGAACTAAATCATAAAATGGATACGTTCTTATTTGAAGGAAATAGAATCACAAATTTAGAAATGGAAACTGCTGCAATTTATGGACTTTCAGCACTTTTAGGACATCAAGCTTTATCATTAAACGCTATTATTGCCAACAGAGCCAACGGTACTTTTAGTGAAGATCCTTATAAGGCAGTTGATCAGCTAATTAATTATACGTTGAATAAACTTTCAGGTACCATCTAAATGCAGGAAACAATTCTTAAATTTGAGCAATTACTTACAGAAAACACAAATTATTTTCAGGCAATTGAGAATTCGGTTTTAGAAGCAAAAGATCCTGGAAAATGGTCTAAAAAAGAGGTTTTAGGACATCTGACAGATTCTGCCATTCATAATTTAGTGCGTTTTACAGAAATAAATTATCTCGAAAAACCATATCGTCACAGACCTTATAATCAAAATGATCTGGTTAATCTGAATCATTATCAGGAAATGGATATCGCAGAACTTATACAGCTTTGGTTGTCGTTAAACAAACAAATTGTCAGGCTGTTTAAAAATGTTGATGAAAAGGCACTAGACTATAAAATTGTATTATCTGATCAGTCAGTAATTGATTTAAGGTTTTTAATGACTGATTATGTGGATCATCTGGAACATCATATTACACAGATTAGAAATTAAAATTTAAAAATAAAAATATGTTTTTGAGAGTTGCCAGACATACCGATAATTTAGAAAAGATTGAAGATTTCTACGTCAATCTTCTTGATTTTGAGCGTTTAGGCGGTTTTCAAAACCATAATAATTATGATGGTATTTTTATTGGAAAATCGGGTTTGGACTGGCATTTTGAATTTACACAATCTAATGAAAAAGCACAACACAGTTTTGATCAGGATGATGTTATAGTGCTTTATCCAAAAACTATTGAGAATTATAATGAATTAATAAAAAGGCTTTTAACTAACAACATATCAAGTATAACTGCAAATAACCCTTTTTGGAATGAAAACGGAAAAATGTTTTTGGATCCCGATGGTTACAGAATAGTTATATCACCATTAAAAGCAGAAATAAACGAAATTGAATAATGGAAGATACCCATAAAAAAATACTATTCAAATATTACAGCGACTATCTCGATCAGGTAGTTTCAGAAACCATGTGGGCAGAAATTATTGATATAGAAAAAGGTCTTTTTAAACTGGATAATATTCCATTTTTTGGACCATTGATCGCTACTGATGATATTTTTTATGCAGAATACGATGAAGTCGAAAAAAAATGGATGCATAAAAAAACAATACAGAATTCAGGAAATTCTATCGTGCAGGTTTTACTGTTAGATAAAGAGTTTGATAAAGAACTCATCAGAGAAAAACTGAAAGCTATTAATTGTTCGTCTGAAAGTCTAAACGAAACATTATTTGCTGTAGAAGTCATAAAAGATGTAGATTATTCGCTTGTCAAAAATATACTAAATGAATATGAATCGCAGGAAGTTATTGAATTTGCAGAACCCTGCCTTTCTGAAAAGCACAGAACTGATTTATTAAAAAATTAAATAAAAAAGAAACTTAACAACTCAAACTTAGCATACGCATACCAAACTTAACTTAAACTTAAATTATAATGAAAACCGTAAAAATTGTGGGTGTTCCCGAACACTTCAATTTGCCATGGCAACTATGCATTGAAAATGGCGAATTTGAAGCGGAAAATATCGATTTGCAATGGAAAAACATTCCTGAAGGTACAGGAAAAATGTGCCAGATGCTGCGTGATGGTGAAGCTGATATTGCTGTAATCCTAACTGAAGGAATTGTAAAAGATATTGTGGCCGGAAATCCAAGTAAAATTGTTCAGATTTATGTACAATCTCCTTTGATCTGGGGAATTCACGTAGCTGCCAAGTCAGATTATCAAACGATTAAAGATCTTGAAAATAAAAAAGTGGCTATTTCGAGATTAGGTTCAGGATCGCAGCTTATGGCGTATGTAAACGCAAATGAACAAGGCTGGGATACAGATAATCTGGAATTTGAAATCATCAATACAATTGATGGCGCTGTTGAAGCTCTGACAAACGGGACTGCAGATTATTTTATGTGGGAACATTTTATGACCAAACCGCTTGTGGATAAAGGAATTTTCAGACGTGTTGGTGACTGCCCTACTCCATGGCCCTCATTTGTGATTACCGTTCGTGATGAATTCTTAAAAAAGAACCCGAAAACAGTTGAAAAAATCCTTGAAATTATAAACAAAACGACACACGATTTTACTCAGATTCCTAACATTGACAAAACCCTTGCAGAACTTTTTAATCAAAAACTGGAAGACATTCAGGAATGGTTAAAACTGACACAATGGTCTCAAAAACATTTAAGTGAAAAAGCATTTATTAAAATTCAAAATCAATTATTTGATCTCGGAATTATTGATAAAAAAAGTACTTTTGTAGAAACGGTAAAAGCACTATAAATACTGCTTTTTTAATATGATAAAATTCCCTAAAATCGACTTTCCGCAGTTAAAATCCAGATTACAGGTCAAATCGCCCTGGGACAGGATTATTATTATGCTGTTGAGTCTTTTAATAACAATTCCGATTTTTATCATTCTGCATCAGAACCTTATCGATTTAAAATGGCCTTTTAATTTAGACCGTATTTTAATTTTTATTGCCGTTTTTGCTGCTGTTTTCTTTCTCTTAATGTATCTGCGAACCATAATTCTGGTTTGCATAGCTGTTTATTTGCTGGTTTTGGTTTACGGTTCTGTTATAGGAAATTATGGTTTTACAGAAATATCAGAAGACTATAATTCAATGATTTATACCATGTCTGACAATCCGTATCCTCAGGATATTATTGTAGCAAAGTTGCTTCCGTTTCCTAATAAATCAAAGATTATCAGCGCAATAGAATATCAGAATCCAAAAGTGAGAAACTTTGCGATTATGGCGACAACAAAACATTTTAAAGGAATAAAAGGTTATTCTGATTACAGAACTACAATTCAGTGTTTTGCTGTGTTTAAAGAAATTAACAGCCGTTGGAATTATGTAAATGATCCAAAAGAAGGAGATTATATTGCAACGGCCAGTGAATCTCTTGAATATTTTTCTGGAGATTGTGACGATCATTCTATCCTGATGGCGGCCGCAATACGCTCTATTGGTGGCACTCCAAGGCTTATTCATACAAAAGGGCATATTTATCCCGAAATCCTGATCGGTTCCATGATTGATTTGGAAAAGGTAAATTTCCTTATAAAAAATGTTCTTTTTGCAAAGGAAAGTTACAAACAGAAATTACATTATCATATTGATGAGCGCGGTCAGGTTTGGTTAAACCTTGATTATACCGCCAAATATCCCGGCGGGCCATTTATGTTTGAAGAAATTTTGGGAGCATTGACTCTAAATTAATACCCTTATCTGCCTATAGATTTTTTGGTTTTTATTCGAAAACAATGAAGATATTCAAATTTTAGAACCTAAAACTTATCTTACATTTAACTTTGTTTAAATAGTTGATTTCAAGTAATTTGAATTTCTTTTTTTTGTAAATTAGTTCTTGTTTAACTTTTAATCTAAAATCATGAAAAAATCTAAATTATTTATTTTTGGGATTACACTGTTAGCAGTAGTAATGATTTCTTGTTCTGGTCGTAATAAGCTGGTAAACTCCTGGAAAATTACTGCCGTCGAAGCTAAAATTCCTCTTTCTGATTCTGCTAAAGCAGTGATTCTTAAAGAAGGAAACCTGACGTTTACAAAAGACGGACACGTAACGGGATTTTTGCAACAGGAAATCAATGATGGAACTTATGCACTGACAAAAGGCGGGAAAAGTTTAGTTATTAAAGACGAGACTGGTACACCTTACCCGTGCGAAAGTACAATTACAAGCGATGAGTTGATATTAGACAGTAAAGAAATGAAGTTGACGCTTAAAAAAATATAGTTTCCAAAAAAATACAATACCACCAAAAGAATAAAAACTTCTTAATTTTAAGGAGTTTTTTTATGCCCAAAAATTAGCTTAAGTGTTTTTTAAAATCTTAAAAACATATTCTTTGTAACTGGCTCCAATAGGAATTTCGATACTGCCAAACTCAACATCATATGCTGTAAATGCAGTAATATTTTTTAGGTTGATAATAAAAGAGCGATGAATCCTGAGAAAATTTTTACCCTGAAGTTCAATTTCAATATCACTGATTTTATATTTGGCTGTAAATTTTACACCTTCTTTTCGGTGTACAATTATATAATCTTTGACACTTTCAATATATAATATAGAGTCGACATCAATCTTATTAAACTTAGGACCGTTTTTTATATAAATAAAATCATCTTGTGCCGGTGTAATTATTTTGTCATTTACCGGACCACTAATTCTCATATATCGGTCGGCAGCTTTAAAAAAACGATCGAAAGTAATTGGTTTCAAAAGGTAATCTACAATATCGAGTTCATAACTTTCTAAAGCATATTCGCGGTAAGCGGTTGTAAAAATAACGGCAGGAGGATTTCTCAGTGATTTTAAAAAGTCTATTCCGGTGATTTGAGGCATTTTAATATCCAAAAATAAAAGATCGACAGCCGTAGTTCTTAATACTTCCGCGGCTTTTAACGCGTTTGGGCAAGTTCCTACAACTTCAAAATAATCTAATTTACTGATATGATTCTGAAGCAGGCTAATGGCCAAAGGCTCGTCGTCAACTAATACACACTTTATCTTCATTTTTATGCTAAATTATATTCAGTTGCAAGATTTATTTTTAAATATGCCGTAAAATCCTTGTCCGTTTTAGTGACATTAAAAGTATAATTTTCGGGATAAATTTTATCAAGCTGCTGGATAATATTATTCAATCCGATTTTTCCGCTTTCAGTTTCAGAATTAGTATCGTTAATGGAATTTTTCACTGTAAATTCAAAACAATTATCGAGCAGTTTCAAGTCAATTTCTATAATTGGCGAACTTCCGATATCCTCTCCTGCTCCGTGTTTAAAAGCATTTTCTACCAGAGAAAGTAAAATCAGCGGTGCAATTGATCCATTTTGATCTACAGAATGATTGAAAATAACACTCAGCCTTTCGTCATAACGAAGTTTTTCGAGTGAAATATAATTATTCAATAAATTGATTTCCTGCGAGATTGGTACATAAGTACTGCTGCATCTGTACAATACACAATCTAATATTTCTGATAAAACCGCAATTGACTGTGAAGTTATTGGCGAATTTATAAGTGAAAGCGAATAAATATTATTGAGCGTATTGAACAAAAAATGTGGATTCAATTGTGCTTTTAATATTTTCAATTCTGTTTCTGCTTTTTGTTTTTCCAGCAACAAAGCCTTTTTCTGAATGATGTATTGGTCTTTTATCAATTTTATAAAAACAAAAAATGCAGAAAGCGAAAAAGTGTGCAGAAAATAAGAACTGAATAATTTTGGAATATCAGTAAGGATTTCGAAAATAGATTCCTGTTCAAATGGTGGTATGCGAATAATAGGTTCGATACCGTGAACGACAATAATTCTTTCTAAAACAGAAATTGCATAACAACCCAAAATTAATTCGAGCCAAATTATACCGTGTTTTTTGGCATTCATTAAACGCGGAAGAATTCTATATGAAATAAAATAAGCGCCAATAATAGAAAAGAATTCATCAAACGCTGTTTCAAGCCTTTCAAAGCTTAAATCTTTTGGAGAGTCAGAAAGATTATTCTTGTTAGTAAACATGACGTAAATACACAGCCAAAAAAGGATGTGCGTGGCTACCCTGTGGGCTGTGGTGTACTTTATTAGTTTCTCAAATGGTGACATAGGCGACCAAAGTTAGTATTATTTAATAAAGAGAAATAGAATGTCGACAAATAGATAAAAATAAAGCACCAACAAGTAAAAAAAGCCTATAAACACAACTTATATCAAATATAGCAGTGTTTGTCTCTAATAATGGTTTGTATAGCATTGACAGCATTTTTGAGTATAATAAAATCTGAGTTTTGCTCAAAATTATAAACTCAATCAAAAAATGAAACGATCAATCACATTATTAGTTTTCCTTTTCGGATTTAGCTGTTTAGCACAACAATCAGTTCAATTTACAATAAAAGGAAAAGTCTTAGATTCTAAAACCAGACAACCAATTGCATACGCTTCGGTTTTGTTAGTATCTTCTTCTCAGGAAAAAAAAGCAGTTGCAACAGATTTGGACGGAAGTTTTAGCATAAAAAATCAATCAGGAAATTATCAGTTAAAAATTGAATTTATGTCGTACAAGACATTTACGATTGAAAATCTTCAATTAAATAAAGATTTGACATTGAATGATATTTTATTAGATGAAAACATTAATGAACTTAATGAAGTAAATGTGGTTTCAGAAAAATCGTCTGTAGATCTCAAATTAGATAAAAAAGTTTTTAATGTCGGAAAAGATATCCTTTCAAAAGGCGGTTCAGCAAATGATATCCTGAATAATGTTCCTTCTGTAAGCGTTGATGTGGCAGGCGCTGTGAGTCTTAGAGGAAATAATGCGGTGACGGTTTTAATAAACGGAAAACCATCTATGCTAACCGCTAACAATGGTTTGTCACAAATTTCGGCAGCCAATATTGAAAAGATTGAAGTGATAACAAATCCTTCGGCGGCATATGAAGCTCAGGGAGGCGCCGGAATTATTAATATTGTTTTGAAAAAAAATAGTATGAAAGGTTTCAATGGCTCGCTTCAGGCCGGAATTGCAAATCCTGCCAAAAATTCGCTAAACGCTAATGTAAGTTACAAAACAGAAAAAATTAATCTTTTTTCGAATATAGGATATCGTTATTTTGATATTGACGCTTCGAACAAGCAGTTTCAGGTAAACAGCAATAATGGCGAAACGACGATTTTAAATCAGTTCAGTGATATTGCCCGAAACAATACCACTTATAATATGTATGTTGGCGGAGATTATTATATAAATGAAAAAAATACGCTGACAGGAAGTTATTACCGAAGTAAAAATGACAACAATTATAAAGTACAAACGAATTACAATTATGCCAATGCAGCGAACGCTACAGACAGTATAATCTCAAGATTTGAAAATTATAAAGAGCCTCAATACTATAATGCTTTAGAATTGAATTACGTAAAAACGTTTGATAAAAAAGACAAGAAATGGACAACAAGTTTGCAATATGATTTCTGGAATGATGATGAAAATCAATATATTGACCAACAGAAATTATTTCCTTCTGATCCGGAAATTTCAAATTTATATTCTAGAGATATAGAAAGCAGCAATGATATTTTTATCAAATCAGATTTTGTAAATCCGATTAGCGAACACTCTAAAATTGAAATGGGTATCAGAAGTGATTTGCGTGCGTTGAGAAGTGATTATTACACTATTTTGGATGATATACAGATGGAACAATATACCAACAAACTAAAATATGATGAGAATTTATACAGTGCTTATTTTCAGTTTGGAAGCAAAATCAAAAAGTTTAATTATCTAATTGGTTTAAGATCAGAATTATCAGATATACAAATTGCCGATACGAAAGGCACTTTTAATAAAAGTAAAAATTATATCAACTTGTTTCCAACGCTTCATTTTGTCTATAATATAACCGAAAAAACAGATTTACAGCTGAGTTACAGCAAACGAATTAACCGACCAAAATTCTGGCAGTTGAATCCGTTTTCGGGACTTTCAGATTTGAGAAACCTGACTGTCGGAAATCCGGATCTGAATCCTATGTTTACTAATTCTTATGAATTGACACTTTTGGCAAAACCCGGAAAATTCAGCATTAATCCGTCTGTTTATTACCAACATACCAAAGATTTTTTTGAATATATCGTAGAACGTACAGCTGAAAATTATTTTGTAAATACGCCTGTAAATCTCGATACAGAAAACCGTTACGGCGCAGAAGTTTCTACAACTTATAATCCTGTACTATGGTTGAGATTATCGCTGGATTTTAATTACTATAAATTCAAACAAAAAGGTGTTTATAAAGATGTTGTTTATGATGTTGAAGATCAGACCTGGTTTAGTAACTTTCGTTCTGTAGTTAAATTTCCTAAAATTATTTCAGGAGATTTCAATTTTAGATATCGTGGAAAAAATCAGGGAATTCAAACGCTGACTGAGCCGCAATATAGCGCAAACATTGGTGTGAGCAAAGATTTACTGGAAGATAAAATGTCTGTAACTCTAAACGTAAACAATCTTTTTAACTCACAGATTACAACAGAAAAAACGTCAACCGATTCTTATTACATCGATTCAGAATTTAAATCTCAGGGACGTTATATAAACCTGACCGTAATTTATCGTTTTAACAGAAAAAAGAACGAAGCCGACCGATTACCGGACGGAATGTAAAATATACTATAAATATAAAAATTGCGACAAAGTTTATCTTGTTGCGATTTTTATATTTTCGATTGTATTGATAATCAAATCAGGTTGTTGCAAGGTGATATAATGCCCGCTTTTTTCTGCTATTATCTGTTTGCTGTTTGTCGAAAGATTCAATAAATCTGTCTGAACTGATTTATGAACTTGCAAATATTCTTTTTCTAAGTCCTTGTCTGTCACATTTTCTACTCCGTCGGGATATTTGGCACTTATTACAACTAAAGGAATACTACCAAAATCGTTTATTTTTTGAGCTTCGGCCATCAGTTTTTTATCGTTTTCCATTTCCTGAAATAATCCCGGTGAAATTTTATAAAAATAATCTTTTACATTTTGGTTAAACCAATGATTTTGAGGAACTGATTGCGTAAATGGTGTTAAAGTATATAACAATCTAACGGCTCCGGTTTCTGTTAGAAAATTTAAAATCTCTTTTGAAGGTGGCGCAAAAGAACTTTTTAATTTTTCGGAACATTTTTGTAATTGTAAAGGATGGGCAGCATCAACAAAAACAATTCCTGCAATATCGGGAGAATGATTTTTAATAAAAGATCTTAACGTAATGCCTCCAAATGAATGTCCGACCAAAATGTATGGTTTTGGACAATTGGTTTTTTCAAGCAATTGAAATAAATCATCTGCATATCTTTCTAAGCTAATTTCATCAGTAGAATCGCTCCATAAAATTCCGGCCTTGTCATAAGATATTGTAGTATGATTTTTTGAAACTTCTTTCTGAATTTCCTGCCAATGCAGATAATCGCCGCCAAGACCCGATTCAAAAACAACCGTTACCGGTTTATTTCCCACTTTTTTAAAATGAATTTTTCTCCCGTCAATTTCAACAAACTCTGATTTTGGCGGATATTTTTTATCTAAATAAAATCTTGAAACCTGTTCGTATGTTACTCCCGACAGTATTAAAACAGGTATTGTCAGAAGGAAATATTTGAAAAATTTTTTCATTTGAATTGAAATGGGTTTTAATATTTTCAAAAATAACTTTAATAAATAAAACGAACAAATTATTTTTAATCATTCTAAATAATTAAATTTTAATCGCAATTTACTATTGACATACTGTTGTCACTCAAACAGTTTACATT
>SEBM01000101.1 GCA_004296145.1 Flavobacterium sp. | reverse complement strand
ATTTTAGATTTTAGAATGCTCTCTAAAACCTTAAATATTAAAAGGCAAAATTACGTTTTTAGAATTGAACAACGCAACTTCGCCTTTTAAAATTAAAATCTAACCTTTGAATTTCTTATTCTTACCAAACAATTTCGGCTAAAATCTCATTTTCTTTTATTTTTCCTAACTGGATTGTTTTTAAGGTTTTTGTCGTTTTTCCGGCTTTAGTGGTATAAATTTCAACCATAATTGTGGCTGGACCGTTTTCAGTTAATTCTGTTTCGCCAAAGAAATTACTTTTGATTTGATATTTACCTTTAATCGCATTTCGAATTAAATATTGTTCCGGTCCATATCCTTCGGTAAAATCTTTTGAAAACCTTGCTCCCGCTTCTGTTCTTTCATGTCCATAATAACATTCTTCACCATTTGGTTCTATTATATGAAGATCTAAATCTACATCCATTTGATTCCAATTCATGATAATTCTAATGTCAACCGGCATTTTGGCAAGATACTTTTTGTCCAGTTTGCCAGTTTTCAAACCTGAATGTTCACTCATCAAACGATTAATATCCATCAAAATAATATCTTCTACACCTTCATATTGTCCATCCATTTCTCCGTAATAATTTACTTCAAGAGATTTTATCAATTGGTCTAAAGCTTCCTGATATTTTTCTGTATCTTCGAGTGTCAAAGCATAATCTCTTAAACTCTGTGGTTCATGAGCTCTCCATGTTGCCACTTTTTTTGCAGTAAACAAAGCGTCGTTATAAGCTTTCCATTGGCGTAAAGTATAAGTCAAAGTTTTATAAAGCTGATGATTTTCTAAACCTAAATCGGCAATATTGCTGATAATCTGCAATGCTTTTTTTACATCACCCTGATTGTAGAAGAAATGTGCAACATCAAAATAAAAACTTGGGTTTCTTTCATTTGATTTTTTCAATTCAAAGTACAAATCATATTGTTTTTCTTTTGGTGCCGATGCTAAAGCTTTGAGATATAACCTGTCCGGATTCCAAGTTTTAGTTTCATTTTCAAAGGCGCCATTATTTTTATTATCTAAAACAGAATTTTGAATATTTCTGTTTGTGACTACGCTGACAACCATCTCGTTCAGATCGGCATTAGACTCCCTTACAGCAACTCCTGCTACTTTTCCTTGTAATGCCTGCTCAACATTATTGGTTAGCCCTGATACAATAGCTTTTGACGGAGTATAATTAGTTTCTTTATCATCTTTTGTTACCTCGGATGCATTTGCTACAACCGGCGCAACAAATTTAACCTCGTCAACTTTTGGCTCAGATGGCGGAGGAGGTGTATTGTACACATTATTATCTTCTTCTACAATAACATCTGCCACTGGTCCTGCTCCAACAGGTTCATCTATAGTCAAAACAGCATCTGAATCACCTTTGACAGTTCCATATCCTATGGTAACCACTTCTTGAAGTTCTAATGTATTTTCTCGCAATTGTACCCTAATCATATTGTTTCTTCCCACATTAACCTCAGTAGACTCAGCGCCAATATAAGAAATGATAAGATCCGTATTTTCAGGAGCTTGTATAGTAAATTTGCCATCAAAATCAGTGCTCACTCCTGTTCTTTGCGCTCGTGTAATTACATTAGCACCTGGTATTGGTGAACCTGTTTGATCTGAAACAATTCCTGAAATAAATCCAGCAGGAACATCTGAATTTCTTTGTAAAATAATACCCGCAACATTCGTATTTGATCTCTTGTCTTTTTTTGATTTTACGGGTTTTTTTACAACTTTATACTTAATGTCTTGTTTCCACCAATAGTTTAAATCTTCGAAGTAACTTTCGATATTTTCCCAGTTACTTTTTTGTTCTGAAAGGGCATCTTCATGTTGTTGTTTTTTAATACGATCAAATTCAGCACGTAGTTCAGACGGCGGTACAATATCATACGAAATATAATCCTGAATATTTTCCAGCACAATCAACGACGTATTTTTGGTTATGATTCCGTATTTTTTTCCTAAAAGTTCAATTTCTTCTGCATTCTTTTCATATTGCAAATCAAGGTTTGCGATTTTTTTCTGTGCCCAAAGTTTTTCGATATTGACATCATTTGAGTTTTGAGAAGAAGCATCCAAAGTAATTTTTCGCTCTAAAACAGCTTCATTATTATAACCAAATAATAAAGTAACTTCATTTTTAGAATTTAGTGAAATTCCCGAAAAACTAAAACTTCCTGAAACCGAAGTTCCTTTCATCGGAAACAAATCCGTAATCGTATAATTTTCTTTTATCCCTAAAAATTTCAAATTATTGTTTACCAGTTTATCTAAAGCATTTGCCTGATTTAACTGATTCAGATTAATAAAATTACCTGCCGTTTTCATTGCCGAAAAATTCAGAAATGCAAAATCTGCAGAAACTGAAGATGTAATTGTATAAATTGGCTTATTTGCTTTTGGTAAAACTGCATCGCTTAAAGAAGATAATCCATCTGAGAAAAATAAAAATTCATCGTGAAGTGGAAAGTTTACTTGTGCGAAACGTGTCCCCCCATCGTATTTCGTTTTTTCTAATACCGATTTTAATTCGGACCAATTCCCGTCTGCAATCACATATTCTTTTTGCTTTTCGAAAGTATAATTCAAAAAGTACAAAGTCACTTTTGTGTTTTTTATTTTCTGAAAATATGCGTCCAGTAAATTCAATTCTTTTTTCAAATCTCTATTTTGACAACTCAACGAATTATCCCAGATTAAACCAATTGAAGCTGGCAGTTTTTTGGCCATTTTATTTCCTTCAATAAAACTATTTCCGTAGAAATAATACTGCCCTCCTACTGTCTGTGTTACAACACTTGGAATATTCTCTTGTATCGGAATATTAAAAACGATTTTTTCTGAAGGCTGAAAATTTTCTTTTTTTAATGAAGTTTGAAAAGATTGATTCCATTTTGAAAAAACAATTTGTTCTCCTGAATTTTCTGCAATAGTTGGCGAAGTAGAAGTTCCTAAAACTGAAATATTAATTTCGAATTTATCTAATTTCTTCGGATAACGACTCACCAATTGATACGCCAGATTATTTTTATCTGAAGCTGAAAGTTCTTCTTCGTAACCAATAATTACGATTCTTTCTCCGTTTGGCATTAAAGGATAAATTCTGGTTTTAAAATTATTTCCGTCTACTTTTTCTAACAATCCCGGATCTACTCTTCGATGTTCGATTGCTTCAAAAACCTGTTTTCCTTTATTTTTATTTACGGGAACTGCTTCGCGCATTTTGCCGTTAATATCAATGGCATATCTCGAAACGGAAACATTTTCCGGCAACGGAAAAATAAGTTCTGCTTCCATCTGACGAGTTCCTGAATTAAAAAAATGCATTTCGGCAGTAGTGTAAGCGATATTACCAACCACTTTTACATCAACTTTCAGTTGACTCATTCTGACTTTTTCAGCATCATCACCTTTAATTGTTAATTCCGGACTTTGGGCAAAAGCTTTGCTTCCGAAAAACAACAAAACATATAATACTAATTTCAAAGGAACTTGAAAATTCTCTGGCTTAAACATTTTTGATTTCATGATACGAGAGTTAAGATTGTATATCTATATAGAGATATTGAAATGCAAAAAGGTTGGGAAGAGTTTTTAAAAAATTTTAAACCATATAAGTTATATAAGAAAATATCAGCCATAGATTGAAAACAAAATCTATACAAACATAGCCCACGGTTTCAACCGTGGGAACGCAATGGATATCCGCAATCTTTGAGCACATTACGAATAAACCAATCTTTGTCTCCCACGGTTGAAACCGTGGGCTATGTTCAAAAACAAAAAATCTCCACCACTTCTTAAACGAAGCGATGGAGATTCTTAAAAAAACAATCTATTTTTAATGAATGCTATAAGAAAACTTCAAAACAAAGTTTACAAAACTTAAATTATCTTATATCACTTATATGGTTTAGAAAAAATTATGCGTTGAAAATTTTCTCCTGGTGACCAATACTTTCCTGGTGAATTGCTTTGAACATTCTTAAAACAAACTCTTCAGTAAGGCCTTTTTTCTCACCTTCTAAAATCATTTTTCCTAAGATTTCATTCCAACGGTTATTTTGAAGAATTGCAACGTTAGCATCTTTTTTCACCTGACCAATTTCGTCAGCCACTTTCATACGTTTTCCTAAAAGCTCTAATAAATTAGCATCCAAAACGTCGATGTTAGCTCTTAGTTTTTTCATTTTTTGGCTGTACTCATCTGTAGTATCATCCGTTTTTCTGATCGTTAAATCTTTGATGATTTGTTTCAAAGCGTCTGGAGTAACTTGCTGTGCAGCATCAGACCAAGCATTATCTGGGTCGAAGTGCGTTTCGATAATCATACCGTCGTAGTTCAAATCCAAAGCCTCTTGCGTTACTTCGAAAATCATTTTACGATCTCCGGTAATGTGAGATGGATCGATGATTAATGGTAAATCAGGGAATTTATTTTGCAATTCGATAGCAATCTGCCATTCTGGAATGTTTCTGTATTTTGTTTTTTCGTAAGTAGAGAAACCTCTGTGGATAACTCCTAATTTCTCGATTCCAGCCATGTGCAAACGCTCAACACCACCAAGCCATAAAGCTAAATCCGGGTTTACAGGGTTTTTAACCAAAACGATTTTATCAGTTCCTTTTAATGTATCAGCAATTTCCTGAACTGCGAAAGGGTTTGCCGTTGTACGTGCACCAACCCATAATACGTCGATATCATGTTCTAAAGCTAGTTTACAGTGCGCTGCAGTTGCTACTTCAGTACCCATTAATAAACCAGTTTCAGCTTTTGCTTTTTGTAACCATTTTAATCCGATTTCACCAACACCTTCAAATCCTCCCGGACGCGTTCTTGGTTTCCAGATTCCAGCTCTGAAAACACTTACTTTAGAATCTTTTAATTCATGAGCGATTTTCAAAACCTGATCTTCCGTTTCTGCACTACAAGGTCCAGCTATCACAAGTGGGTGATTTAAATTGAAATCCTCTAACCACTTTCTCATTTCTTTCTTATTTTCCATCTTAATTTTAATTTACTTTTTAGTTGTTGTTAATCCGTTTAGTATTTCTTTTATTTTATTTGTGCTTTCCATTTCTTCAAAAATGGCGTTGTAATTTTCGTCTTTCAACAAATCCCTAAACCGACTGAGATTTGTAATATATTCTTCTAATGTTTCCAGAACGTGTTCTTTATTCTGTTTGAAAATGGGTGTCCACATGGCCGGCGAACTTTTTGCGAGACGAACTGTGCTTTCAAATCCACTTCCCGCCATGTCAAAAATATCCTGTTCGTCTTTTTCTTTGTTCATTACCGTTTTCCCAAGCATAAATGAACTAATGTGCGACAAATGCGAAACGTAGGCAATGTGTTTGTCGTGCGAAGTCGGATCCATATATCGAATCCTCATTCCGATTGCCGTAAAAAGATTCAATGCTTTTTCCTGCAGTTTGAAAGTGGTTTTTTCCACTTCGCAAATAATATTTGTTTTTCCCTGAAACAATCCTCTTATTGCCGCCGATGGTCCCGAAAATTCCGTTCCCGCAATCGGATGTGTAGCAATAAAATTTCTTCTTTTCGGATGATTGGCGACTGCTTCACAAATTGGTTTTTTAGTCGATCCCACTTCAAAAACAATGGTTTTTTCTCCTACTAAATCCAAAACTTTTGGCAAAACCGTCAGCGCTACATCAACCGGAACCGAAACAATCACAAAATCGGCTTCAGCCAGATCTTCCATTTTCCCTTCCTGATCAACAACACCCAAAGCAATGGCTTCTTCAACGTGCTTTACATTATTGTCAATCCCGAAAATAGTCGCTTCAGGATAACGTCCTTTGATGTCTAACACCATTGAACCACCAATTAATCCTATTCCTATTACGTATACTTTCATATCTTTTAAAATTCCAAGTTTTAAAATTCCAAATTCCAAACTTTTGATTTTGCTTAACCGCGAAGTTCACAAAGACTTCCGCAAGGTTCGCAAATCTAAAATCTGCATTCTAAAATCTAAAATCGTTCAATCGCTTCTTGTATTTTTTCTTCTTTCGCACACAATGAGAATCTAATATATCCTTCACCGTTACTTCCGAAAATAGTTCCCGGAGTGATGAAAATATGTTTCTCATATAATATTTCGTCAATGAACTTTTCTGCCGATACTATTCCTTCCGGAAGTTTGGCCCAAACGAACAATCCAACTCCTTCTTTATATACTTTACAGCCTAATTTTTCTGCTAACTTTTCAGTCAATTCTCTACGGCGTCTGTAAATTTTATTATTATCTTCAAACCAGGATTTATCACATTTTAAAGCGGCAATTGCTCCTTTTTGAATTCCGTAGAACATTCCGCTGTCCATGTTGCTCTTTACTTTTAGGATTGCATCGATAATTTCAGCGTTTCCTAAAACCATTCCAACTCTCCAGCCTGCCATGTTGAAGGTTTTACTAAGTGAATTTAATTCTAAAGCCACATCTTTTGCTCCTTCAACCTGCAATAAACTCATCGGATTATCATTCAAAACAAAACTATACGGATTGTCGTTGATCAATAATATATTGTGTTTTTTAGCAAAAGCAACCAATTTTTCAAATAACGCTAAACTTCCTCTCGCTCCCGTAGGCATGTGCGGATAACCCAGCCACATAATTTTTACTTTCGAAAGATCTAATTTTTCTAAAGCTTCAAAATCAGGCTCCCAGTTATTTTCTTCTTTCAAATCATAATAAACCGGAACTGCCTGTACCAAATTAGTTACCGAAGTATAAGTTGGATAACCCGGATTCGGAATTAAAACGTGATCGCCTTCGTTTAAAAAGGCTAACGAAATATGCATAATTCCTTCTTTCGAACCCATCAATGGTAAAATCTCATTATTCGGATTCAATGCAACGCCAAACTGATCACGATAAAAATCTGCCATCGCTTCTCTCATTTCCGGTAATCCCTGATAGCTTTGATAACCATGCCCGTTTTCGTCTTGAATTGCTGCAGCGACTGCTTCAATTACTGCTTTTGACGGACTCAAATCAGGGCTTCCAATTCCCATATTGATGATTGATTTTCCTTCAGACATTAGTTGCCTCACTTCTCTCAGTTTTGAGGAGAAATAGTATTCTTCAACTGTGTCTAATCGTTTTGCTGTTGTAATCATTTTTTTTAATTTTTGCTTTAGGCTTTAGGCCGTAAGCTTTAAGCTTTCTAACTTATAATTTATAACTCTTAACTTATAACTTCTTTAGGGTCTTGTATTTCTATATTCTCCCAACACTTTAAAATACTCTGCCATTATATTTAATAATGCTTTTGCTTTTGCGTAATCTTCATATTTTTCAAAAGTTACATCCACAAAAAACGAATATTTCCAAGGCGTTTCAATTTTTGGAAGTGACTGAATTTTTGTTAAATTCAATTTGCAGTCGCTCATAACATTTAAAACCGCTGCCAAACTTCCTCTTTTATGATCCAATTCAAATTTTATGGAAGCTCTGTTGATTTCGTTTTCCGGTAAAAATGAATTTTGCTTTTTAATAATTACAAAACGAGTCATATTGTTTTTGATCGTCTGAATCTCCGGCGCAATAATCTCAAGATCGTACATTTCTGAAGCTACTTTGCTTCCAATCGCTGCAATTCCGGTTAATTGTTTTTCCTGAATCCTTCTTGCTGTTTCAGCCGTATCTTTATCTTCAACCAGCTTAATGTTTGGATATGTTTTCAGGAAATCCATACATTGCAAAAGTGCCATCGGATGCGAATGAACTTCTTTTATATCTTCAATTTTCTGACCTTTAAGAGCCATTAAATTTTGGTGAATGCTTAAATAATGCTCTCCAATAATGTGCAAATTATTCTTGTCAATCAAAGCATAATTCGGAATAATTGGCCCCGCAATCGAATTTTCAATCGCCATAACCGCCTGATCAGATTTTCCGGCAATAAGGCTGTCGATCAATTCTTCAAAAGACAGACATTCATCAATATCCACGTTTTCAGAGAAATACTCTTTCACAACCTGATGATGAAAAGAACCTTTAATACCTTGTATTGCAATTTTAGTTGTCATATAGTCAAAAAAAAATCCTGATTTGCATCAGGATTGTATATTAGTTTTATTTGTCTTTTAATTTTCTCAAATAACCATAGCACAATCCTGACTTCTACTAAAGAAGAAATAAAAGTTGTTGCTAAAATAAAAACGGTTAGATGCCATTTTGTTTGTGTTATTATTTAAATTCTCTGCGAATGTATAAATTATTTTCACCCCTCCAAAAAAAATATTGCATTTTATGAAACAAAAAGGGATTTCTTAACAAATTTAGGATGATTTGTATGATAATGTAAAAATATAGGCTTAAAATGAGGATTTTATTTTTAAGGTTCTGAGATTATGAGGCACTGAGACTATAAATTTTGCCACGAATTTCACTAATAGGCACGAATTATTATAACGCATATTGAAATTTCAATCATTTTCCATCTTTTTTGTCATTTCGACGAAGGAGAAATCACACTAGCAGATTAAGAACAATTTTAAGATATAAAAAAAGCAACCGATAATGGTTGCCTTTTTATTTAGTAAATGATTCTTAATTTCCTCTTCTCTGTAAAAGTAGAATATAAATCATCAAATATTTTTTTGTCTATTCCCAACTCATCAAAAAGAGATTCATTATCACCTGCATGTAAGGTATCCCTAAAGAAAGTAAAACATTTCTTTAAATTACGCGGAGTACTTAAATCAATATCTTGTGGCTCGTTTTTTCTATATGCTGATAGTTGAGTAACCCATCTTCTATATTGATCAGGAGTTAATGCAATTTGTTTAGCTTTATATAATAATGCTCCAACTGACATTTTCCAATAAGCTTTTAACATAAATAACTTTTCTAAAGTCAGCCTACTAAATTCACCATTAAGAGCTCTTTTTGGCGCTATAAATTCAGAAGCAAATTTATTAGCTTCTGCTTCTTCATCACGGTTACTTTCAACAATAAAATTTAAATGCATAATTAAATGCCCTAACTCATGAGCCAATGTAAACACCTTTCTTGCATTCTGTATTTTGTTATTTATTAAAATAACTGGACAGCCTTTAATATAAAAACTTACCCCATCTAAAGTTTTATTTTCTGGAGTAACAAAAGGATAATCAAAAAAATGAACAAAAACTCCTTTAGATTCAAGTAATTCAACAATATCGTTTATTGGAGAAATTCCTAACTCGAAAAGTTGCCTAATTTCTAAGGCTAATGCTTCAGGATTCAAACCAAAATCATTTAAATCAATACTTGGAATTTTATTTTCAGGTGCCTCAATTTCTTCTAAAAAATGAGAAATATGATTTGCAATTAAAGTTAATCTAGATTCAAACAAATCAGTAGTACTCTTTGCAGTAGATGAGCTTTGTCGGTAGTAAATTTTCAGATTAAGGTTTTCTATTTTCTGTAAAAAAAACTTTTTATTTACTGATGAGGTTAATTTCCCAATAATATCTTCATCAAGTGGTCTCAAACCTTTTTCTATTTTTGAAATAACTGTTTGAGAAATCCCTAAAAAATCAGCAAACTTTTTTTGACTTAAACCTCTATATTCCCTATAAAGCTTAAGTGTTTCATTATTGTAAGTCATATCATTAGATTTTTTGGTTAAAAATCGTATTGAAATATTTGATGCATTACTGATTAATAACTATTATTTTTCAGCACTTTTGTTTCCTTTTAGCTTAGGAATCCAATTTTCTGTTTTATTCTCTTTTGCAAATGATATGTCTTGACTAAATAAATTAGGAGTAAAAGCATCTTTAAGACTAATTAAAAAATTAATCGCTCCATCTTTATAATTAACACACTTCACATCTTCACAAACCAAACCTGTATTATCTAAAGTCGGGCCAATAAACAATATAGGCAAAGGCTTATGAATACCTAAATCAGCTAATTGTTCTAACATTTCTTTAGAATAAGGAACTTTTTCCTCACCATTTAATATAGTTTTAAATCTTTTAGAATAAAAAAAGCTTTTCCAGACACAGATTTTATAGGATGTAGATTCCATTTTATGCAGGCACTAATTCACAAATGCA
>SEBM01000634.1 GCA_004296145.1 Flavobacterium sp. | reverse complement strand
ATTTTTTTATTTGTCTTGTTTTCTCATTTTGATGGTTACGAGTGTGATTTCTCCTTCGTCGAAATGCACAAATGGGAGAAAAACTGAAACCTAAACCTGAAACTCAAAACCTGAAACTATAACTTTTAAGCAATTCTATCTTTCATAATTTCCTCAACAATTTCAGGATTTAATAATGTTGAAGTATCTCCAAAATTAGAAAAATCTCCTTCAGCTATTTTACGCAAAATTCTACGCATAATTTTTCCTGAGCGTGTTTTTGGTAAACCAGATACAAACTGAATTTTATCAAGTTTTGCAATTGGACCGATGTGATCAGCAATATATTGGTTAATTTCTTTAGTCAGGTTTTCTTTATTTCTGATTTCTCCTGTTTCTTTTAGAATAACGTAACCATATAATGCATTACCTTTTATATCATGAGGGAAACCAACAATAGCAGATTCTGCAACCGCCTGGTGTTCATTAATTGCATCTTCAATTGGAGCTGTTCCTAAATTATGTCCGGAAACAATTACAACATCATCCACTCTACCTGTGATTCTGTAATATCCAACTTCGTCTCTTAATGCGCCGTCTCCAGTAAAGTATTTTCCAGGAAAAGCAGAGAAATAAGTTTCTTTGTAACGTTCGTGATCTCCCCAGATAGTTCTGGCGATTCCAGGCCATGGAAATTTAATACATAAACTTCCAACAACTTGGTTTCCTTCAATTTCGTTACGTTTTTCATCCATTAAAACGGGCTGAATTCCCGGTAAAGGCAATGTTGCGTAAGTTGGTTTTGTAGGCGTAACAAATGCAATTGGAGAAATCATGATTCCACCAGTTTCTGTTTGCCACCATGTATCAACAACCGGACATCTTTTATCTCCAACGTGGTCATTAAACCAGTGCCATGCTTCTTCGTTGATTGGTTCTCCTACAGATCCAATAACTTTTAAAGATTTCAGAGGATATTTTTGAATATAATCTAAACTTTCTTTTGCAAGTGAACGAATTGCAGTTGGAGCTGTATAAAATTGTGTGATTTTATGTTTTTCGATAATTTCCCAAAAACGGCTAAAGTCTGGATAAGACGGAACTCCTTCAAAAATTACAGTTGTTCCTCCATTTAATAAAGGTCCGTATAATATATAAGAATGCCCTGTAATCCAGCCGATATCAGCAGTACACCAAAAAATATCATTTTCTTCGTGACTGAAAACATTTTTGAATGTATAAGCCGTATAAACCATGTAACCTGCAGTGGTATGAACCATACCTTTTGGCTTTCCTGTTGATCCTGAAGTATATAAAATAAACAAAGGATCTTCAGCATCCATGATTTCAGCAACACTATTATCTATTGCTTCATCTAATAAAGGTTGCAACCAAACGTCACGACCTTCTTTCATTTTAACTTCTGTTTGTGTTCTTTTTACAACCAGAACTTTAGAAACTGACGGACACGTATCTAATGCTTCGTCTACAATTCCTTTAAGATCAATTGTTTTATTTCCTCTGTAACCTCCATCTGAAGTAATTACCATTTTACATTCGCAATCATTTATTCTTGCAGATACAGCAGATGCTGAAAATCCTGCGAATACTACTGAATGTATTGCTCCAATTCTGGCACATGCTAATACAGCAACTGCCAATTCAGGAATCATGGGTAAATAAATACAAACTCTGTCTCCTTTTTTAACGCCTTGTTCGCGTAGAACATTTGACATTCTTGATACTCTTTCGTATAATTCGTTATACGTTATATGTAAAGCTTCTTCTGAAGGATTATTTGGTTCAAAAATTATCGCCGTTTTTTCTCCTCTTTTACTTAAGTGTCTGTCGATACAGTTTTTGGTAATATTAACTTTTGCTTCTGTAAACCATTTTACTTCAGCATCGGCCATATTAAAATCAACTACTTTATCCCATTGTTGATACCAAGTGAAATTTTCTTCAGCAATTTTACCCCAGAATTTTCTTGGCTCTCTGATTGATTTATTGTAATGTTTAAAATATTGTTCTAAATTTTCTATTTTATAATAACTCATACTTAATGGAATTTTTTTATAAATGTATTAAATCTGTCCGTATTCTTAAAATTATTTAATTCATAAATTTTGACATAAAAAAACATATATTAAAAAAAATATTGCTTTTTTATGAATTTAATATAAAAATATGCCTTTTATAAATAAATTGCTTATTACAAAAAAGGCACAATAAATTAATAT
>SEBM01000633.1 GCA_004296145.1 Flavobacterium sp. | reverse complement strand
CTTTTGTATTTAAAGATTACGAATAATGTTAGAAATTGGTGAAAGACCTTGGGGAAAATACTTTGTATTGGCAGATGAACCTCATTACAAATTAAAAAGAATAGAAGTAAATCCGGGACAAAAATTATCTTATCAATATCATTATAAAAGACAGGAACAGTGGACGATCATTGAAGGTGATGCCACAATTGTACTTGATGATAAAGAAATCAAATTGTCATACGGAGAAAGTATTTTTATTCCGTTAGGAGCAAAACACCGCATCATGAATTTGTCTGAAAAGCCCGTAGTTTTCATCGAAGTACAAACCGGAACTTATTTTGGGGAGGATGATATTGTGAGATTGGAGGATGAGTATGATAGAAGTTAATTACTTGTAAAGAATCTATGCATTATTTCTTATGTTACTGTTCGTGTATTTCTTTTATATTACGATATTTTTAATTAAAATTTAACTCTTCAGTTTGGTGATATTTGTCATAGATGAATATTTTTTTCAAGGGCATGTGAGTTTTATATTTGCAGCGAATTAACAAAATATTTATTTATGAAAAAACAAATTTCAATTTGCTTTAGTGCACTGCTATTGCTATTTATGTCATCTTGCTCCAGAGATGAAATTAATGAATCATCTTCTGGCGATTTTAACGAAAAAGATTATTCAGTTGCTAAATCTGCAGGTGATGGTATTTACGATATTTTGGGACATGGTTATAATGCTACGGGTGAATATGCTAACGCTACCGCTGGTGGTTTTAAAATTATTGATTTAGATAGATTTAAATTGGAACAAAGTGGAAGACTAATTACTGAAAATACTTTATCGCAAGAGTTTGTAGAAGAGTATGGTGAGAATGCTGAGACTTATTCTAAAATGGTTTCTACTAAAATTGATGCAACAGCAAATATACCATTATTTACAAAAACACTTTCTGTAGCATTCAACTCTGCTGTTACGACAAATAACAAATTCGACGCAAAATATATCTATGGAAGCTACAATCTTCTAATTAAACAAAGAAGATTGAGACTTAATGCAACTACGAATATGTTAGGGGATTATCTAACTCAAGAATTCACTGATGATTTACAAACGAAAACACCACAGCAAATTGTACAGGATTATGGTACTCACATTGCTGTAGACATTTACACAGGAGCTAAAATGGATGTTAAGTTCCAATCAGAAACAACTAATCAAAACCGTGAACGTGCTGCAAGAATTGGAGTTAAAGTTGGGATGGGTGATATTTTTGATATTAATGTTACTAACGATGTTAATACTTCTGAAACAAATATGAATTATTCTAGAAAATTATCCTATAGAACTAGAGGTGGAGATCCTACCGTAGGACTTGTTGGCGAGTTAAATCTGGATCAGACTAATCCTAAAATAAATATCTCAAATTGGCAAAATAGCTGTAATCTTAGCAATGCCGTTTTGGTAGATTTTTCTAATAATGGGCTTATTTTTATTTATGATGTAGTAAAAGATCCATTAAAAAAAGCTCAGTTAAAGGCTTATGTTGATCAATATCTTATTGATAACAAAGTTAATTTAGATTATGTTACAAATATTTATTCATATTGGAATGGTATCGATCATGATCATTATTATACACCAAAATATGCCAATAATATTGGAGCATGGAATTATGAATTTGTTGCCTTTAAAGCACCTTCAAAGAAAATTGATGACGCTGTAGCCGTTTATTCATATTGGAATGATGTTGATCATGACCACTACTACTCACTTGTTAATGCTAGTACGATGGGAGGCGGGAAATGGAAAAGTGATGGAGTTTTATTTTATGCTTATAACTATCAAAAAGGTGGAACTGTTCCAATTTATGAATATTGGAATAGTACTGATAGCGATCATTATTACACTGTTGAAAATACACCTACAGCTGGAGGTGGTAAATGGCAAAATTCAGGGGTCGCTTTCTATGCTTATCCTGCAAATTAATTTTTAAAATAAAGTAAAAATGAAGTCTTTTTTAGGGCTTCATTTTTATTTGAAAACGATAGTTTCACTTTAAATATTGGGATATTAATACATCCTAGTGATCTATTCTTCATTTATGTGCAAATATGCTGGATTTTCACAAAATCTGATGTAGTACAGCTACATCATTATTATATTGATAGTTTTTAATAGTATTAAATTTCATTTTACTGTAATAATATATAATAGTGAAAACCGTTAAAAACTATTC
>SEBM01000632.1 GCA_004296145.1 Flavobacterium sp. | reverse complement strand
TTATAATCCATTGTTTTTAAATTATTTATCGGCGAAAAAACCACTTTTTTCAGATCGGTTTTCCTTCCGTTTTCAGGGATTTCGCACCACGTTCCTTTCAGAAAATTATTGGCATCTATAGCTCCTGAAAATTCCATTATCGGGCGGTAAAAATCCTCGGGATTAAATCCCTTAAAATAAATTTTGCTTCCTTCCTGGCTTCCTTCAAAATGCACTGTTTTTTGTCTGTCTGTATCATAATTCAAGGTATAATAGCCGTGCGGATTATAAACATTGGTGTACATAAAAAGATAATCACCGGAGTTGGACATCCAGTGTTTTTTTATCTCTAGCTGAGGTTTTTCCCAAGTTCCATTTTTTTGAACATTCTCAATCATCTGTCTGTCAATTCTTTTGATGGTATCCTGCGAAAACATTCGGTTGGACAATAGCATCAGAAAAATGATGACGAGTGTATTTTTAATCATCAAATGGTTTTTTAAAACAATCATTTCGTTTGATTTTAGTTTGGCGATCTCGTTGGATCTTATTTAATTTTTTTTAAAACTTCATCATTATTCTCCCACCAAAACCTTTGGAATATTCAATCTCGTTTTTGTCCGCAAAAGGTAGTGCCACTTCATACAATGCTTCTCTTTTTTGGTTTAAAATGGCATTGTCTTTTGGCTTTATTTCGTCTTGAAATTTTTTAATTTCTTCTGGTGTTGCATTTTTATCTTTCATCTCTGCCAATTTTACCATATCCGTTTCATAGATTTTTTTTGTAGAGTTCAGACAATCCAATGAACGGTCTATAATGGGTTTGAAGGCAGGATCGGGATAACTAATGCCTTTCACTTTGGTAATAATTTCATCAATTTTCGGCACTTTATTCTTTTTTACATATTCTACATAATTTGCTGGTGCATTTTTGGTGTATGTTCCGTTTTCATACGTAATTTCTCGCTTTAAATCGGTAGAAACGGCATACGTCAAATCGTAATTGAAATCAGTTTCATTAATTGCTAAAACTGCGGTAGCAAAGGCATCTTTAGCTATTCTTGGTTTTATTCTCAGATAGATTCTAAATCCTATTACCGCAACCACTGCAATAATTCCGAGTATTGTTCCTAATTTTTTCATTTTGTGTAATTATTTATTTCTAAAAATTTAAATTCTTTTCTTAATCCCATTCTATATCTTCCCCATTTTCATTTAAAAAGGCATAGATTTTTTCAGGTTCGTTAATCAGATTATTGATTATAGCAGTAAGTTTATCCGCTTTTTCGGAATCTACATTGTCATATAAAGCAACATAAGTTCCCGCTTCTGAGTCGGTGTCGAGTCCTTCTAATAATTCAGGATGATTGATTTGTAAAAAATGGTTCAAAAACGCTTCCCAATTATACCCGTTCATATAGGCATCTTCGTTAATCGTTTCCATTTCCTTACCAATTTCCATCAGTTTATCAGTCTCTACGTTTACATATACCGAAACCTGATGTTCGTGTTCCATTTTTGTAGCGTGATTACTCATCGTTTTAGTTTTTATATGTTAATTAATTTAATAATCTCTTGTTCTATTTTATTTCGTTAAAACACCTTTGAAAATATTAAAATCGTCTTCACCCAAAACTTCTTTTCTGTAAAAAGTATAGTTAGCGGTCATTCCTGATAAAATTCCTGACGCAATTCCTATCCCGTTACCCAAGGCATCTGCAATTGCATCCGGGACGAACATCAAAATGACAGCTAAAACAAAATAAATCCCCAAAAGCGTCAAAGCTCCTTTGTACATTCCTTTGATTAAAAAATAAATCAGCCCAAAAAAGAAGGCGTAAAAATTCATATTGATTCTCGCTTTTTTCAAAAATCCGTCAAGTTGTTTTAATGCTTCTTTGTAACTTGATGTAGCAGGACCGCCATTTTTTTGAAAGAAATTAAAACGGTCTGTCCATACTTCGTCATAGAGTTTCCCGTTAAACTGCTGTTGATTTTCAAATTTCTGAGATTGAGTTTCTTGTTGCATAATTATTTGATTTGTATTTTTTTGTGAAAGCAAAATTAAATTCTTCCATCATCAAAGCATAAAAAAAGCATCTACAAAGCGTCTACAGTTTTAATTTTTATTAATTACAGAAAACTACAAAATACTGGATATCAATATTTTAAAATTCATCAAAAAATATTACATTTGTGCGATTTAAATTTTCCCCTGTATGAAATCCCGATTTTTATGCCTTTGGAT
>SEBM01000100.1 GCA_004296145.1 Flavobacterium sp. | reverse complement strand
GGTTTTGGTTTTGGTTTATTTGCAAGAGCTTTCTTTTTCCACATCTCAAATTTTTCAAGTGGCATTTTCTTCTTCAAAATTTCCAACACTTCTTTTTCTGCCAATCCAAATTCTTTTTTAATAATCTCAAATGGATTCTTTTCTTCTAAAGCCAGAGAAACAAGTTTTTCCGTTTGTTCCCAATTCAATTCTTTGCGGTTACTCTTTTTCATCTCGTGAAAATTAATTCAAAAATAGGTGTTAATGATTAGTAGATTGATTTTCAATTTATATATCAATATTAATAAAAAAAATAATTAGTTGGTGCGCTCATAGATATTTTTTTTAGTGATTTTAACTGTTTTTTGCAGATCGTGATTTTTGAAACGGAATATTTAGCAAATTCTTTAATTTATTGTTTTCTTCTGGCAACATGTGTGTATCGACGCCATAAATTAACTCTTCTTTCGGCAAAGTTGTAAAAGTGCCAAAAAGACGATCCCAAACCGAAAAAATATTTCCGTAATTACTATCTGTATAAGGCAAAACATAATGATGATGAACCTTATGCATATTTGGCGAAACAATAAAATAACTCAAAAAAAGATCTAATTTATCCGGAAGTGAAATATTCGCATGATTAAACTGAGACGCAATGACAGACAAAGACTGATATAAAAATACCATCCACATCGGGCTTCCAATTATTAAGACGCCAAGCGTAGTAAAGGTAAAGCGTATTACACTTTCTCCGGGATGATGTCTGTTGGCACTTGTTGTATCAATCCAGGTATCTGTATGATGGATAATATGAAAACGCCACAGAAATTTTACTTTGTGTTCTACTAAATGAGCCAGATAAGCGCCAATGAGGTCGAGTAGGAGTAATCCAATAACTGTATATAACCATATCGGAATTTGAGGCAGCCAATTTAAAATTCCAAAATCATGTTCCGTTGTCCAGCTGGCAGTTTTAATTAAGATAAAAGCCAAAATAAAATTGACAATGATGGTAGTAAATGTAAAAAAGAAATTGATGCCTGCATGATTCCACTTTTTATATTTCATTTGAAATAACGGAAAAGTATTTTCAATCAGCCAAAAAAAGGTAATTCCTCCAACCAGAATTAAACTTCGGTGCGAAGAAGGAATTGTACTAAAATATGCAATTATTTCATTCATGATTCTGTAGAGTATTTCATCAAATTTAAATAATTTAATGAATCAGCAGAATAAATACTGTTAAATGTGTTTTTATTTAACAGTATGGTTGTTTTTAAAAAAAATACGAAATAAAAAAAGGAAAAGCAAAATTATAATTTTGCTTTTCCCTTATGAGATAATTTTATGATGAAAATTTTAAAAATACTATTTTCTTATCAGGCTGATAATGAATAATAAAATCCATGCACCTCCAGCGGCTATAATAATCTGCCAAAGCAACCCGCCTCCGCCGATACCAAATTTTGCAGCCAGCCATCCGCCAAAGATTCCGCCAATAATACCAACAACGATATTACCAATAATACCAAATCCTCCGCCTTTCCATAATTGACCAGCCAGCCATCCTGAAATTGCTCCAATAAGTAAAAAATATAAAAAGCCCATAGTATTATTTTATTTTAATGATTATTAATTTGATAAAGTTTATGCTTCTTCGTGATTTTGTAATAATGTTTTATAAATAAATCCGGCAACAATAGCGCCTAAGATCGGTGCTACCCAAAACAACCAAACTTGAGATAATGGTTCACCTCCGGTAAAAATAGCCTGAGATAAAGATCTGGCAGGATTTACAGATGTATTTGTAATAGGAATGCTGATTAGGTGAATTAAAGTAAGAGCCAAACCAATTGCAACTCCACAGAAAGGAGTACTGGCAAATTTATCAGTGGCACCTAATATGATGAGCAGAAAAAATAACGTAAGTACAAATTCAGCGATAAGACATGCCGTCATAGAATATCCATCTGGAGAAAAATCACCAAAACCATTTGTAGCAAAAGCTCCTGCTTTGGTATTATCAATTACAAAGCCTGCTTTTCCGGATGCAATTGTAAATAAAGTTCCTGCAGCCGCTATGGCACCTACACATTGTGCAATGATATAAGGAAGAAGGTCTTTGGCTGGAAATCTTCCTCCGGCCCATAATCCAAAAGAAACGGCTGGATTAAAGTGTCCTCCCGATATGTGTCCAACAGCGTATGCCATTGTTAAAACAGTCAAACCAAATGCTAGCGCAACACCTGCAAATCCAATTCCTAACTGAGGATAACCGGCTGCAAAAATTGCACTTCCGCAACCTCCAAAGACCAGCCAATAAGTTCCGAAGAACTCAGCAAATAATTTTTTCATGGTAAATAGTTTTAATTAATAGTTGATTGTTAACGGGTATATTGATATGCCCAGAAAATCAATACAATTTGTAAGGGCAAACGTATTAATAAAATTAATTTAAACAAAGAAAAATTACCTTTTTTCTTACAAAACATATAAATGTTCGCAGGAAAAACAGCGATTAAAAGTGCGATTATTCCCCACGCTGCAAAAGAAGTGAAGAAAGGAAAAACGAGAAGCAGACCTAAAATAATTTCGGCAGCTCCACTTAAGATATTCAGTAGTTTGGGATTAGGAAAAAATGGAGGAATGATTCTAATGTACATTCCGGGGCTTTTAAAATGATTAATTCCGGCAATTATATAAAGAAAAGCCATTAAGTATAAATGCCAGGGTTGATTCATAATATCGTGTTTTTACTACGAAATTATGAAAAATAGTAACAATTATAACGTTATCGTAATCTTTTTTTGAATTTATTAAAAGATTAAATTTTTCGTTTGAAATTGACATTCATTATAATGATAGCCAGAATGATAAGCACAATTCCAACCCATTGAATAAAAATAACTTTTTCATTTAATAAAACATAAGCCATCATCACAGAAACAGGAAGTTCAAGAGCAGAAACAATACTTCCTAAACCAATACCCGTTAACGGAAATCCTGCGTTCATCAACATTGGAGGAATTATAGTTCCGAATAAAGATAAAACAATTCCCCATTTCATGAAAATGGCCAGATTAAAAGGAGTAACCTGCGTAAAAAAGGCAAATGAAAATACAATTATTGCACCACCCAAAAGCATATACAAACTACGTTGTGCCGATGAAA
Source organism: Flavobacterium sp. (assembly GCA_004296145.1). Taxonomy (GTDB): domain Bacteria; phylum Bacteroidota; class Bacteroidia; order Flavobacteriales; family Flavobacteriaceae; genus Flavobacterium. The sequence continues at coordinate 7,042 of SEBM01000100.1, read as the reverse complement.
TTTCGGTAGCCACGCGATTTGCTGTAAACATTGTTGTGGTAAACGAAGCAGCAGCCATAAGTCCCCAGGCAATTCCTCTCCAGTCTAATTTTATATCGTTATTAATAATGTTGGTGGCAAGTACAGTTCCTGTAAGAACTATAAAAACAGCAAAAACTTTCTGTTTTGAGGGTAATTTTTTTTCTAAAATCATTTCAAGCAAAACACCCATCCAAACGGTTTGCATTAATAAAACAATACCAATAGAAACAGGGATAAATTTTACAGCCAGATAATAAAACAAACTTGTCATTCCTAATGAAGTTCCGGCAGTCATTAGGCTTGCTATGTTTCTTGGCGTTGCTTTTAGAGCAGTATTTTTATTTTTTATTTTTTGAAAGGTATTTATCAATAAAACACCAATAATACCAAGAACAAATTGAGAGGTTGTTACTTCGGCTGTAGTATATCCTTCTGAATAAGCCATTTTTACAAAAGTGGCTAACATTCCGTAAGTTGTAGCTCCTAAAGCAACTAAAAAAACTCCTTTTAATACATTATTCTGTGACATTCTACTTATTGGTTTTAAAAAATTCAAGCCGGCAAAGGTAAGCTATTTTATTTAGGATTTAATGCAAAAACAAGAGAAAGCTTGGTTTTGTTATAATTTGAAGTATTATTTTGAGGTCTAAATTGTTGATTTGGCAGAAAATCAGAAACAAAAAAACCATCAAAAATAAATTCTGATGGTTTATTATATTTTAAGAAAATGCCTGAAATAATTATTTTACAGGTTGTTCTTTATAGGTTTCAATTTCAAAAATTAATGTTGAATTTGGCGGAATAACTCCTCCGGCACCTTTTTCTCCGTAAGCTAAGTTTGAAGGGAGAAAGAAGATCGCTTTCTCGCCATCCGTCATCATATCCAAAGCTTCAAGAAATCCCGGAATCATTCCGTCTTTTTTACCTGCAACAAAAGGAAATGCCTGATATCCTTTTTGAGCATCTCTGTTAGCATCATATTTTCCATACGCTTTTGCAACTTCTGACATGCTGCTATCAAAAAGATTTCCGTTTTCAAAATATCCTGCATAATGAAAATAGAAAGTAGTTCCTTCAGCCGGTTTTACACCAGAACCTTTTTGTGTAATTGTATATTTTAAACCAGAAGCTGTTGTAGTCGCCGTAGCTTTTGCATTGGCAAAATAAGCAGCTTTAGCCGTAATCACTTTTTGACTTTCTGCTTTTTTAGCTTCTTCTTTTTTAGCATCATCCGCAATAACTTTTACAGCATCAAATTTCTTAGCAGCTGCACCTTTGCGTGTAATGGTGATTTTTGTCATAATATCATCCTGAACAATTTTATTTACATTGTCCATTCCTGAAACTACATGTCCAAAAATTGTGTGTTTTCCATTTAACCAAGGCGTATCTTTATGCGTGATAAAAAACTGGCTTCCGTTTGTAGCAGGTCCTGAATTCGCCATTGCTAAAATTCCTCCTCTGTCAAATTTTAATTCCGGTACAAATTCATCTTTGAAAGAGTATCCCGGTCCACCAGAACCATTTCCGTCCGGATCACCACCCTGAATCATAAAATCATTGATAACTCTATGAAATTTTAATCCATCATAAAATGGTTTTCCTTTAAGCTTTTCAACTTTTACATTAGGATTTTTACCTTCTGCAAGAGAAATAAAGTTAGCTACCGTTACAGGCGCTTTTACATATTCTAAAGATAAAACGATATCACCTTTAGTGGTAGAAATTGTAGCAAAAATTCCTTCAGCAGGGTTTGTTGCTGTTGCAGTTTTTGTTGTTGCCGGTTTTGATTTCACCACCGGTTTTTTTGTTTGTGCCTGAATGTTTACCAACGCCAGACAGAATAGAAATAGAAATTTAAATTTCATTGTATTAAGAATTTAAGTCTATATTGTTATTATGGTTTTTCTAATAATTGTACTTCGAAAATGATGTTTGCGTTTGGTGGAATTACTCCTCCGGCTCCTGTTGCTCCATAAGCTAAATGCGATGGAATAAAAAGAACGGCTTTGTCTCCAAAAGAAAGTTTTTCGATTCCTTCAATAAATCCGGGAATCATACCGTCTTTACGACCTGCCTGAAAAGGAATTGGCTGATATCCTTTTGCTTCGGCTCTCGCAGCATCATATTTTCCAAAGGTTTTAGCAACGTCTTCAATACTTGTATCAAATAAAGTTCCATTTTCTAAAAATCCTGCATAATGAATATATAGCTGTGTTCCTGTTGCAGGTTTTTTACCCGCACCTTTTTCGGTAATAACGTATTCTAAACCAGAACTTGTTTTAGTAGCTTTTGCTTTTAATGCAGCATAAGAATCTACTTTTTCTTTTTGTATTCCTGTAAATTTGCTTTGTTCTTTTGCTATATCAGAAAAGTAATCGTGAAATACTTTTACAGCATCAAACTTTTTTGCTGCTTCACCATTTCTGATAATAGTTACAGAAACAATGTTATCACCTTGTACCACTTTATTAACAACTTCCATTCCTTTGTCAACTACATGACCAAAAATAGTATGTTTTCCGTCTAACCAAGGCGTTTCAACATGTGTGATAAAAAATTGACTGCTGTTTGTTCCGGGACCATTATTTGCCATTGCCAAAACACCACCTTTATCAAATTTTAAATCTGAAAATTCATCTTTAAACTTATATCCTGTGTCGCCAGAACCAGTTCCTAACGGATCTCCGGTTTGGATCATGAAATCTTCAATAACTCTGTGGAATTTTAAACCATCAAAAAATGGTTTTTTGCTAAGGCTTTCAGTTACAAATTCATTTTTACCTTCAGCCAGAGTCACAAAGTTAGCAACAGTTATCGGTGCTTTTTTATAATCTAATTCAACAATAATGCTTCCTTTATTAGTTTCAATTTCAGCATACAAACCATCTGGTAAATTGCTGTGTTTGTCTTTACAAGAATAAAACGAGGTAACGGCCAATAGTAATATTGCAATACTTTTTTTCATTTTAAAATGTTGTTTTTTATGGGTTTAATGTATCTTTTTTAGTCTGTGTCGCTGCTGGCTTTTGCGCTGCCGGTTTTGATGTTTGTGTTGGTGCTGCTCCTGCTGTTGTCGCGGGCGTAGTAGTTTTAGGTGCATCTTCAGGAACAAAATTTCTAAGCGTAACTCTGCAAATTAAAGATTCGTTTGTTCCTATTTTTTTATTATCTCCGTGATAGCCATAGGCAATATGTGACGGAAACAGGAAGTTGACAGTTTCATTTTTATGCATTAGTTTAATTCCATCGCGTAATCCCATCATGATGTCTTGTTTGTCAACATAATAAGTTTGCGGTCCAAGTTCAGCTTCTGCATAAATGACATTACCTTTAATATCTTTTACTTCTAAATTATAATAAGCAATATCACCTCTTTTAGGTCGCAAAGTGTCCGTTACATTTTGCTCTTCATAAGTATACCAATACCCTTTTTTAGAAGCATAATATTTTACTTTCGGATTGCTTTTGATAATCTTTTTAATAACATCTTCTTCATTGCTGATTAGTTTTTTATTTCGATCAGCTGATTTTTTCATAAAAGTACCCGAAGTCCTGTGAATAGGCATTCTAAAGTCTTCATGTTGCTTACAGCTTATAAATAAAACAGCAAATAGCAGGCTATAAATGCTTAGTTTTAGGTAGTTCATGGGGTTATATTTTTAGTTTAGTTACTAAATCTTCAAACTTTTTAACTGTTTCTTCCATCGAAACTTCAGATCTTCCTCCGGCTGCATTACTATGTCCGCCACCATTAAAATGATCTCTGGCAAACTGATTTACATCAAATCCTCCTTGTGAGCGGAATGATATTTTTATAGTTTTCTCGTCTTTATTTTCTATAAAAATAGCAGTAAAATTAATTCCTTTTATGCTTAATCCGTAATTAACAATTCCTTCCGTATCACCTTTTATATAATTAAAAGCATCTAATTCTGATTGCGTAAGTGTCGTATATGTGGTTTTGTGCTCTTCAAATACTTTCATATTTTGCAGGGCACGACCTAATAATTGTAAACGGCTGTAAGAACTATTGTCAAATAAAAGTACCGGAATTTGTGTGTTTTCAACTCCCAGATCTATCAATTCTGCAATAATGCGATGTGTATTTCCTGTTGTTCCCGGAAAACGGAAAGAACCTGAATCGGTCAATATTCCCGTATAAATGCAAGTGGCAATGGTTTTATCCAGATCTTCTTTTTTGTCTAAAAAGGAAATGAAATTATAAAGCATTTCACAAGTAGATCCAAAAGAAGTATCAGAATACATAAAAGCAGCATAATCATCTGGTTTTTGATGATGATCAATCATAATAAACGGAGCTTTTAGCTTTGCTAAAGTATGTTCCATTTCGCCTGTACGATGAAAAGCATTAAAGTCGAGTGTAAATATTAACTCTGCTTGTTCTAATATTTTAGTGCAGTTTTCGGTGTCTTTTTCAAATATTTTGACAGTTTCAGAACCTGGTAACCAGGCTAAGAAATCAGGGAAATCATTAGGAGCAATCACCGTTGGCTGATGATTGTTTTTTAGTAAAAAATGGTACAGACCAAGCGTTGAACCCATGGCATCACCATCTGGCCCTCTGTGTGGAATTATCGCAATTTTCTTTGGTGTTGCAAGCAACAATTGTATTGCCTGAATATCTTGTATTTTCATAGTGTGCGAATTTACATTTTTTTAATGTAATGCTGAAAAGATTTTAGAGAGTTTTAGGGAATGTTGGTTTTCGGTGGTGGTATTTTAGTCACAGTCTCAGTATTCAGTCACAGTCACAGTATTCAGTCTCAGTTGCAGTATTCATTCAGAGTATCAGTTACAGTAATCAGAAGCAGTTTGTTTGATCACCTTTTCTAAAACTGAAAACCGTGACTGTGACTGAGACTGAATACTGCGACTAAAAAACTAAAGCCACTTCTGATACAATTTATATTTCGCTCCCTTTACGATTTGAGATTTATAAATACCCACAGAGCCGGAAGAAAAATAAGCAATTGTACAGGCTATTGCTATAAAAAGCCCGGGTTGTAAGCCAAATAATTCTATTCCCATTATGGTACAGGCGATAGGAGTGTGGGTTGCGCCCGAAAAAACGGCTACAAAACCCATTCCTGCCAAAAGCGCTATTGGCATCGGAACAATAACGGATAAAGCACTTCCTAATGTGGCGCCGACAAAAAATAACGGAGTTACTTCACCACCTTTAAAACCTGCTCCAAGCGTAAATCCGGTGAAAAGAATTTTAAGTAAAAAATCATACCATGGATTGGCATTCGAAAACGAATCTACAATAACCGGAACGCCCAATCCTGAAAATTTTGTAAAACCAAAACTGGCAATCGCAATGGCTAAAAAAATCCCTCCTGTAAAAGGACGCAACGGAGGATATTTGATATTTGAAAAGAGAGAACTCCAAAAATGAGTACTTCTTGAGAATAATAAAGCTGCAAATCCGAATAAAATGCTGATTACAATTGTATACAATAAATTGGTCAAACCAATTTGAGGGATATCAGGAATACTGTAATGTGTGTGTTTGACTTGCCAGAATTCGACAGTAAAATATGCTGCATAAGCAACTATAAAGGATAAAATAATACTTTTAAAGTTTATTTTGCTAAAATATAAAACCTCTAAAGCAAAAATAGCTCCGGCCAAAGGCGTACCAAAAACCGATGCAAAACCCGCACTGATTCCGAGGATAATTAAAATCCTGCGCTCGGAATTATCGAGTTTAAAAAGTTTTGTAAACTGATCTGCAATTGCGCCTCCCATTTGCACCGCAGTTCCTTCACGTCCTGCGGAACCTCCAAATAAATGAGTTAATAAGGTTCCTAAAAGTACTAAAGGAGCCATTTTAAACGGAATTACTTTTTTAGGATTTTCGTATTCTTCCAGCAATAAATTATTCCCTTTTACAACCGATTCTCCCCAGTAATAATAACTCAAACCAACAATAAATCCGCCAATTGGCAAAAGCCAGATAATCCAATCGTGGTGAATTCTAAATCGTGTGACCCATTCTAAAGAAACCAAAAAAAATGCAGACGCAGAACCGGAAAGAATACCAATTAGCAAACAAATAATAATCCATTTGAAACTGTTAAGCAATAATTGTTTTGGGTTTTGAGTCATGAATTATTTTCAGGAAAAATTTTGCCACAAATTACATGAATTTTCACGAATTTTTAAAGAAAAAAAATTAGTGCAGTTAGTGTAATTCGTGGCAAAAAAATTATGACTGAATAACAGCAGTAAATTCAATTTCAACTAAATATTCAGGAGCAACCAGTTTGCTGATTTCATAAAATCCGGTTGTAGGTTTTACATCTTTAAAGAAAGCAGAATGCGCTCTTGCAACTTCTTCAAAAGAAGTAATGTCCGTAGTAAAAATGCGGGTTCTGATAACATCTTTCATTCCGACATTTAAATCCTGCAGTACTTTCTCAACACGTTCCAAAATGTTATAGGTTTGAGCGTAAGCATCATCAGCTTTAACTTTTTGGCCGTCCACAATTGCTACAGTTCCAGAAACTTCAATGATATTGCCAATTCGCACAGCGCGGCAATATCCCATTTTGTCTTCCCAAGGTGATCCTGTTAAGATATTTTCTCTTTTCATTTCTACTAGTTTTTTGAATTGTTTTTTTCTGATTTTAAAAACAAATTCGGTTAGTTAATTCTGTTGCAATTTAGCGAATATGAAACTCAAAAAGAGAATTATTTATTTGAAATCATTATGAAAACGGATCTTTTTTGTGATATTTTATTCCGTTTGATGTTGTTCAAAAAGACGAAGTTTATTCTGGGTTGTAATAAGATTTTGCTGCAAAGTTTCAATTTTATTCAATAAATGAGCGATTGCATCAATTCCTTCCATATTAATCTTAAGGTCATAATGCAGCCGAATCATTTTTTCTATTGAAGGAAGTTGTTTTGAATGAAAATATTCGTCTTCTTCCTGAATAATAATTTCGACCAATCCATAATTATTTAACTCTGTTATAAAGGTGTTTTCAAT
>SEBM01000631.1 GCA_004296145.1 Flavobacterium sp. | reverse complement strand
AAACTCAATCGATAAATAAGCACTGATAATTTTGATTTTTGTTAATAGTAATTCTAACAAAAAATTAAAATTAAAAACTGAATTCGTATATTGTTATGCTAAAATTTTGTCAGGAATATTCATCTTGAAAATTTCTGCTTTCAAAAATTTTTCGGTTCATTTTAATAGAAATAATTTAGATTATGAAAAAAATAGTAATGCTCTCTATTGCATTCTTAGCTTTTGCAGCTTGCTCAAAACATGAAGGGAAAAAAAATGTTGCCATCACTGGAATAGATTCCACATTGCGACCTGGTAATGATTTTTTTAAATATGTAAATGGCAAATGGTATGATTCTGTAGCAATACCTAAATCTCAAGCAGGAGTGGGTGCCTATATGTTTATGAATTTTCCACAACGAATACGCCTGCAGGGAATATTGGACAGTATTTCAAAAAGTGAGAATTCGAAGGGAAGTATAGCACAAAAGGTAGGAGATTTTTATGCATCAGGCATGGATACTGTAACTATTGATAAACGTGGTTATACACCTGTTAAATCGCTATTAGCAAAAATTGAAGCAATTAACGATTTACCGTCGTTAATGAACTTTGTAGCTAATGAAGTAAAAGTGAACAATTCATCTGTCATAGGTTTTGGAGTATCACCCGATGAAAAAAACAGCAGTATGAACATTGCCCAAATCTATCAAACGGGTATTGGTCTGCCGGACAGGGATTATTATTTTAAATCAGATTCTTCGACTGTTGCCATACAGCAATCGTACAAAAAATACCTTACTACATTATTTCAATTAACAGGCAGCAATGCCAATGAAGCTAAAAAAAATGCTGATTTAGTTTACGATATTGACAAACAACTAGCCCTTTCGCACAGGACAAAAGTTGAACTTCGCGATGTGCAGGCAAATTACAATAAAATGGCTGTGACAAATCTTGTAAAAAGACATCCTAATATTAACTGGACAACTTTTTTAAATAATTTAGGTGCAAAAACGGATTCTGTTAACGTATCCCAGCCAGCCTATTATGACGCCCTGAATAAACTTTTAAAAACCATTCCTATTGCTAATTGGAAAATTTACTTAAAAGCAAATTCTATCGAAAGATATGCAGATGATTTAAGTAAACCTTTTGTAGATGCTTCATTTGAATATACGAAAGTGCTTTCTGGTCAGGCAGTTCAAAAGTCACGTGGCGAAAAAATGGCTAATATCGTTGACAATTACTTAGGTGAAGCGTTGGGTGAATTGTATGTAAAAAAATATTTTTCTGAAGATGCCAAAAAACGCATGTTGGTTCTCGTGAATAATCTGCAAAAAGCTTATGCCAAAAGAATTGATAAATTAGATTGGATGAGTAACATTACAAAACAAAAAGCTAAAGAAAAATTGTTCGCCATTACAAAGAAAATAGGATATCCGGATAAATGGAGAGATTATAGTAATGTACATATCGCCAGAAATACCTATTTTGAGAATATGGTTTCGGCTTCTGCGGCTGCTTATCAATTTCAATTGGCAAAATTGGACAAATCAGTTGATAAATCAGAATGGTTTACTACAACTCCAACAGTTACAGCATATAATAACCCTACAGCAAACGAAATTGTTTTTCCTGCAGGTATTTTACAAGCTCCCTATTTTGATAATAATGCAGATGATGCCCTTAACTACGGAGGTATCGGAATGGTTATAGGTCATGAAATAACTCATACTTTTGATGATCAGGGTGCTCAATATGACAAAGATGGGAATTTGAAAAACTGGTGGACAAAAGAAGATTATGCACAGTTTAAGTCAAGAATACAGCAGGTTATCAATTTGTACAATACTTATACTGTTTTAGACAATCTGCACATTAATGGTGCAATGACAGTTGGCGAAAATACGGCGGATATTGCAGGAATTGCTGTTGCTTATGATGCTTTCAAAATGACCGAACAAGGAAAAGGCAATGAAAAAATTGACGGTTATACTCCAGACCAGCGTTTCTTTATTTCTATAGCTAAAATATGGCGAGTAAAAATGAAAGACGAGTTCCTGCGTTTGTGGATTAATAATAATCCGCATTCTCCACCAAACTGGCGCGTTAATGGTCCTCTGATGAATACAACACCTTTTTACAAAGCATTTAATGTAAAACCCGGAGATAAAATGTTTTTACCGGAGAAAGACAGAATAACGATTTGGTAGTGCCAATCAGAAAAGGTATTAAAAAACGATAAAGTTTATAAT
>SEBM01000099.1 GCA_004296145.1 Flavobacterium sp. | reverse complement strand
ACTTTATAATTACTGCGTATGAGAATAGTTTTTATGGTACTGTTTGTTTGTCTAAGTTCTTTCACAACCTACAACGTGACTGACAAAAAAGAGATATTAACTGAGTTTGATTTCCTAAGACTTACTGATCACGTGACTGAGATCAAAAACCTAACGAACACTGACCATAAATACAGCAACAAAATTGCTTTTTTTGTGGATATGAAAATAAAATCAGGTAAAAACAGATTTTTCGTATACGACCTTCAAAACAATAAAATTATCGATCAGGGATTGGTAGCACACGGCAGCGGATCTGAAACAGGTATTCCCGGAGATTTGAAATTCAGCAATGTTGAAAACTCAAACTGCACTTCACTTGGCAGATATGCTGTAGAAAAATCATATAAAGGTATTTTTGGAAAAGCGTTCAGACTTACCGGACTTGATGATACAAACTGTAATGCTAATAAGAGAGCAATCGTATTGCACCAGTATTCTGCAGTTCCTTATGAAGAGCAGGATCACTACATTGCAAGAAGCAAAGGATGCCCAATGGTAAACGAAATGTTTTTTAAAAGACTTGAAAAAATTATCGAAAGTTCAAATTCAAAAATCATGATGTACGTTTATTACTAGATAGTTACAAAACGTAGATTAAAATATTTCTTTCGAAAAGAATAAAAAAAAGAGCTAATTATTTAGCTCTTTTTTTTATTTACAGATTTCCTGTTAACTGTTTGTCGAAGCGCTTCCTGAACTTCCTGCGCCGCCACTGTTGTCATTTTCATCATTGTTATAACCTTCCTCAGTTTTGCGTTCTTCGCGTTCGTCATCCCAGTCTCCGGTATTAGCATCCTTATCAGCCATTGCATTTTGTACAGCGGCATTTAAGTGAGCGTGATATGGGCATTTTTGTATGTTTTCGTTATAATTGTTGTCTGTATTTTCCATGACGATATGATTTAAATTTATAATATATTAAAATTACATTTATATCATCTTTATCATTTACAGTAAATTACAGAATTGTTATCAGATTTACATCTTTCACGAAAGCGCAACAATCATTAATTACGATTGGCATCATTAGCCTGTCTGATTACTTTTGGATCGGTTAAATTGAAACGATAAACAAAACTTAGGCGGTAACGTGCAGCGTTGGGAATACTATTTTCATTTAATAAATAATCGGTTCCAATTGTAGTACTCTTGTTCTGACGAAGATTAAATGCATTACTTACATCAAAAACAATCGTAGCTTTGTCTTTTAGCAGAATTTTACTCAGACCAAAATCAAGAGATTGCAAGGAATTGTTTCTGGTTTGTGCGTTTTGTTGCGCACCACGAAAATTATAACGGCCCTGAAAACTGAATTTTGCGGGAAGCTTAACCTGCGTGTTCAAACGCCCTGTAAAAGTTTCTCCGGTATAATCCAGATTTTTTTCCATGTAATTTCCTTTTTGTTCAAAGCGGTAAAAATTCATTTCAGTATTGATTTGCAGCCATTTTAGCGGATTGTATAATATAGAAAGTTCAACACCGCTGCGTGTTTCATGATCAATATTGATAGGTGTTGTAAAAAATATATCATCTTCACGATACGTGAAATCTTGCATATAGCCTTTCTCATACTGATAATAAACAGACGGATTTAGTGTAAGTTTTTTCCAGGTAGTAAGGAAAGCCATTTCAAACACATCAGAATAAGAAGGATTAAGATCCGGATTACCCACATATTGTGCATTTAAGTCCGTCACTTCATTAAAAGGATATATATCGTACAATGATGGTCTATTGATACGTTTGCTGTAATTAAGCTGTACTGTTGCGTTATTAAGTTTGTAGCTCAGATTAGCAGTTGGAAACAGTTTGTTGTAATTTTTATCATCATTATAAGTGTTTTGTAAATCTGAAATAGAAATAGCCGTAAATTCTGTTCGAAGACCCAGCATATAAGAGAACTTATTGATTTTATCACTAAATTGAGCATAAGCACCCGTAATGGTTTCGCTATAATCCAAATGATTGTCAATATCCTGATAAACAGCCCAATTATCATCTTGCTGCTGTTCGGCTAGATAATCGCTTGAAACTTTTCTAATCTCTGTCTTTATTCCAAACTCAAAAGAAGAAATACTATCAATTGGCTGAATAAAATCACTTTTTGCAAGCAAATCTTTGCTGTTTCCGGTCGATCTGGTTCTGATTCCGGGATAAGCAACCGCATCCGGAAATAATCGCTGTGTAGAAAGATTCCAGTTCTTATCGCTGTCCCACCAGTCGTATTGCACATCAACCGTCCATTTTTTTGCCGGCTGTTTAAATGTTCGGGTATAATTAAACTCAAACTGATTGTAATTTCGTTTTTCTAATGATTTTCCTTCTCGGGATAAAATACTGTCTTTTGCAGCATTGCCGGCATTACTGTAATCATAAAGTAAACGCGTTTTATCGTTGTCATGCGTAGCATTCTTTAAAAAAGCAGCCGTAATAGTTTGATGATCATTTATAAAGAAATCAGCCCCAAGATAAAGCAGTTTTCCATCATCGTGACGGTCTTCATTCTGAACGCGGTTCATGTAAGTTGGATTACCATTTTCGATAGTAGACTGATTGGTTGTATAAAGACCAACATAATCGGTAGAACGGATACTGAAATTAGAAAATATATTAATCTTCTCAGATTTATAATTAATACTCGGATTAACGCGGCTATCGTTTGGCGAACCTCCGACAAGGCGAACCTGACCGCTAAAACCGCTTTTCTTGTTTTTTTTCAATATAATATTGATAATTCCTGCTGAGCCTGCCGCGTCATATCTTGAAGAAGGATTTGTAATAACTTCTATACGATCAATCTGGTCTGCAGCAATCTGATCTAGCGCATTGCTTTGCGTAAGGCCAGATTGTCTTCCGTTAATTAATATTAATACGCTGCTGTTTCCTCTAAGACTTATTGTTCCGGTTGGACTTACTGCAACAGAAGGAACGCCATTTAAGACATCATGTGCAGAACCATTTTGTGACAAGGCATCTTTCCCAACTTCAAAAACCTTTTTATCCAGTTTTAAACTAATATTTGGCTTTTGTCCGGTAATTTCTATGGCGTTCAATTCTATGGCATTTGTCTGCAAACCAATTGTATCGAGTTCTATTTTAGTTTTACCGGAAACAATGTCCAAAGGCTGCGTATAATTTTGATAGCCCATAAAAGTAAAATTAAGCGTCAGTTTGCCAACTGGTAAGTTCTCAAGCGTAAAAATCCCGTGATCATCAGTAATAGCTATTACGACTGTTTTGAGTGCGCTGTCTTTTACAGTTACCGTTACATAGGGCAATGTTTCTTTGGTCAAATTATCCTGCACTGTGCCAGAAACAGTAGTTTGCTGCGCCAGGGCAGAAATTTGAAAAATCAGGATAATAATAGTGGTGGTTAGTGTTTTCATACTGCAAGATTAGGAGATAAAATCTTACGTGACTTTTGAAAACATTCCAACGGCTCGATGAGCTTGTGAAATGCATTCTGCAATTCGATATTTATTATATCTTTATCTTATGCATCGTTTTATATTTTTTATCGCTTTTTTATCGCTTTTGTTTACGTCATGTCAAAACGAAACAGACTACACAGAATCTAATCCGTTGTACAAAAACGGAAACGGACCGTGGAAGGATTATCCTGTGAAATCAAATTCGCCTGATTTTAAATTTAAGACAAATATAAAACTCCTTAAACGAAACCATTCTGAACCATTAGGTGTTCAAATTAATGGTTTTGGTGCTTTTGATGTGTATTGGGATGGCGTTTTTTTAGGAACAAACGGGCAAATTGCCACTGCCGGTAAAACCGAAATACCGGGAACCGAAACAACGTATTATGAGATTCCCGAAAAATTAGCAAAACTTGGTAATCATACTGTCGTTGTCATTGGGTCACAAGCCCAGCTTCGGGAGGAGCAAAGGGGCATTGATGCGAAACCAAATAGTTATTTGAGACTTCTTCGCTGGCCACTCATTACTACGTCTTTTATGAATCTCATGGCGGGAGCTTTTCTTATTGCTGCGATTTATTATTTTTTTATGTACATCAACAGCAGTCGACGCGAAGTCACGGTATTGTTGTTTGGCATAATCTGTTTTCTTTTTTTTAGTTTACTGATTATGGAATATATAAAGTTTTATGTCACTATTCCGTATACACAGTTTTATGTCCGATTAAAAATTATCGGCTGGCTGACTTTTGCAATTTCAATGTTGGTTCCCTGGTATTTTATGCTGCAATTTGACTTTAAAAGAAAAAGACTGTTTTTATTCCTTTTATTGCTCACGCTTATGGCCGTCAATTTTTATTATTACGGTCATTATGATATTTCTGCGGCTTATCTGACTATTGCTGCCCGTTTCTTTTCTATTATTATTGCTTTTGATGCTGTCTTTAGAAAAATAAAAGGAGGACTTATTGTTACTGTTGGTTTGCTTGCTGGCGTAGCCGTCAATTACTTTATGTATTATGATTTTGGGTTATATATTGCTTTTACAATTTTAGTACTCTGCATGCTTTACCTGCACACCATAAGAGCCAAAGCAATTGAAGAAGCGCACAATGCATCTTTACTATTATCATCAAGGCTGCAGCTGCAATTGGTGAAGAAAAACATTCAGCCTCATTTTCTTCGTAATACCTTAACTTCTTTAATAGACTGGATTGAAGAATCACCAAAAGAAGGCGTAGTATTTATTCGTGCGCTGGCAGACGAATTTGATATTATGAATGATATTTCAGAAGACACACTAATTCCGATCCGACAGGAAATTGAACTTTGCAGAAAGCATCTCGAAGTAATGTCTTTTCGTAAAGAAGTATGTTATGAATGGGAGGAAGACGGAATCGATGAAAATGAAGAAATTCCGCCCGCCATTATTCACACTATTGTAGAAAACGGAATCACGCATAGTTTTTCGCCTGCGGAAGGCTGTATCTGTTTCCGGCTGAGTTTTGCTAAGCATAAAAATTTCAAACAATATGACTTGCTCACTTTAGCAGAAAACAGAAAAACAAAGAAAAGCAGCGGAAAAGGAACTGGTTTTAAATACATCAAAGCCAGATTAAACGAAAGTTATGGTACTAATTGGGATTTTGAATCTTATGCAGTAGAAAATGGCTGGATGACAACTATTAAAATTTTTGACAAAAAATGAAAATTCTGATTATAGAAGATGAAGCGCGTATTGCCAAACGTATCGAAAGAATGACGCGTGATTTTTTTGATAAAGATTTGGAGATATTAGTTTGCGATTCTCTTGAAAACGGACAACACGCAATAGAAAATAATTCAATTGATCTTCTTTTGCTGGATTTGAACCTGAATGGAGAAGACGGATTTGAGATTCTTCAGATTTTCGTTGCCAGATCATTTCAAACCATTATTATTTCGGCATATACAGATAAAGCGATTACGGCATTTTCTTATGGCGTTTTGGATTTTGTTCCGAAACCATTTGATGAAAACAGATTGGCACAGGCTTTTACACGTTTTACAACGCCCGGAAAACAGCCGGCGGGCGATATTCAATATTTAGCCGTAAAAAAAGGAAAAACGATAAAATTGATTGGTATCAAAGAAATCAGATATATTAAAGGTGCAGGGATTTATACCGAATTACATTTATCTGACGGACGAATAGAACTTCATGATAAATCTTTGGAATCTTTAGAAAAACTGCTTCCGCCAACATTTGAGCGAATACACAAATCGTATATTTTGTGTTGGAACGAGGCCGATAAACTTGTTGTAGAAGCCGGCGGTAAATACAGCATGTTACTTAAAAATGGAGAAATTTTGCCGGTTGGCCGATTAAAATATAAAGAAATCAAACATAAACTAATTTGATTTTATTTTTTTTTAAATTTTCTAATGATTTGGTTAACAGAATTGTATATTTTGTAAATTACAGATTTTTCGTCAAATGGTAAATCATGATTAAGGAGTGAAAAATATAAATACATATCATAAAATTCCCATTCTGGACGGTCTTGAGTTGCTCAACGCCCAAAATAATACCGTCAGTTTTCCGTATCACAGTCATGATACCTTCAATATTGCTTTGATTTTAAAACATACATTCGACACCAAACTTATTGATAAATGCCTGCACGCGCCCGCAGGAACGTTGTCTATTACAAATCCGTTTGAAGTGCACGCAACACCTTGCGATGAGAAAACCGGAAATTCCTTTTTTACATTCTACGTTGCGCCGGATGTAATGAAAACAATCAATAAAAACCAGGCTGTTTTTTTTGAAGAAAAAATAATTTATAACCAGGAGATTTTTAAAGAGTTTTATGCTTTATCTCAAAACTTTGAAAATAAGGCTGATGTCGAGAAAAAATTAGTGCAATTGCTTGAAAGGCTTATTATTAATTATGGAAAGAATCAACAATTTAAGCATCAGGAAATAAGCTTACTTACAAGATTTCTGGACGATCAGATTACCGAGAAATTTTCGTTGGAAGTTTCAGCAAAAAGCTTCGGAATGGATAAATATAAATTTCTACGACTTTTTAAACACGAAACCGGATTAACGCCCAACAATTATGTTATTTTAAAACGTATCGAAAAATCAAAAATCCTGCTCAACGATGGTTTTGATTTGTTGGATGTCGCTATAGAAACCGGATTTTATGATACCGCACACTTTTGCAAAAAGTTTAAAGAATTCACAGGTGTAACACCATTGCAATACAAAATTTCATAACTACAGAAAGCAATTGCAATATTGTACAATAGCTTATTGTTAAATCATTGTATTTTTGATTGATTCTAATCTGATATATAATGAAAAATTTCTTCTTTGTACTTTTGGCATTTTGCTTTTGTACTTCAGTAACAGCGCAATCAAAAAGATCTCAAACATTAAAATTAAATCATCTTATCAATGATTTGGAAATCAGGCAAAATGAAGAACATTCCTTTGAAATCAAACTGGAACAAAACACTTATTATACCATAAACGTAATTCAGGAAGGAATTGATCTGGTAGTTTCTGTGATAGACAGCGAAGGAAAAGTCAAAGCAGAAGTAGATTCGCCAAACGGCATGTTTGGTCCCGAAAAAATATTGTTTTCTCCCGAAACGGCAGGACAATATAGAATCAGCGTTAAACCTCTTGATGAAAAAACAAATTCACCAGTTGGAAAATATGATATTGAGATTCAAAAAGTTTCTAAAACCCTCAAAAAGATTCCGGTAAAAGATCTTTTGACCGATTTTAATTTACTTCAAAATGCCTATTACGAAACCAGAATAGGACTTTGGTACAATACAAAAGTGCAATTTGACAGCATTTGCAACCTTCAGAAAAATAAAATAACGGCACCAATGAATGCTTTGGAATTTTACAGGATTCTTGCGCCGGTTGTCGCTTTTACTAAAGAAGGACATTCTAATATTAAGATTTCAGATGAAACCATTGCGTATTTAAGACAAAACGGAACATACATACCAATCGGAATTAAGGTTTTGGATAAAAAGGTATACGTAATCAATGATTTACCGGGATTCAAATTAAAGGGTTTGTTGTTATCTAAAATAAACGGTGAAGGCATAGAGAGCATAATGCAAAAAATGCTCGACATAGAGCCTGCAGACGGATTTAATATCACTAGTAAATACCGTTGGGTAGAAGAATCCTTTTCTAAATATTATGCGCGTTATTTTCCTGAATCAAAAACATTTAAATTGGAATTGACCAATCCAAAAAATGGAGAGAAAATAGTATACGATAATGTTCCTGCTTACAACTCAAAAGATTTCACAAAACTCAATGCTGAAATTGTAAAATCAATTCCGAATTACACGTATGAGAAAGCATCAGATTTTTCAATTGATCTCAAAACCTCAACAGCCGTTATTACAGTAAATACGTTTAGTCTTGGCAGTTATGACGATAAAAGACAAGGTTTTCAGACTTTTCTCGAAAAAGCATTTGATACCATTTCAGATAAAAAAATCAAAAATCTCATTATCGATATCCGAAAAAATGAAGGAGGAGAACAGGGAATGGAAGATCAATTTTTATCATTCCTTATAAATCAGGAATATAAAAAATACAAATATGTCGAAATTCCGGGGTTTACCTATTCATTTTTGGAATATACCAACTATGTGAATCAGAAAGAGAATCTGATAAAAGAATTGCAGGAAGATTTTTATCGTACCAATGATGGCAGATATTTGAATATGGAAGGACATTATGCGGGACAAAATCCTAATGCAAAAAACTTCAAAGGAAATGTTTATATTCTGATCAGCGGACTTACTTTTTCCGGTGGTTCTGAGTTTGCGGCTCTTGCCAAAAACAATACAAAGGCAACGTTTATTGGTGAAGAAACCGGTGGGGGCTACTATGGAAATTCAAGTGGAAGTTTTCTGAGTTTTACGCTTCCCAATTCAAAAATTAACGGAAGGATTCCGCTATGTAAATTTGTCATAGAACCCAAAAAAGACATTACAATTCCGTTCGGAAGGGGAGTATTGCCCGATTTTGAAGTTCAGCCTTCAATTGAAGATTATTTTTCTGGCGTTGACACCGAAATGGAATTTGTAAAAACAATGATTTCAAAAAAAAATAAATCATA
Source organism: Flavobacterium sp. (assembly GCA_004296145.1). Classification (GTDB taxonomy): domain Bacteria; phylum Bacteroidota; class Bacteroidia; order Flavobacteriales; family Flavobacteriaceae; genus Flavobacterium. The sequence continues at coordinate 1,616 of SEBM01000099.1, read as the reverse complement.
AAACCATCATTTTCAGACAGCTTTATGATTTAAAAGGCTAGTGTATAAATTTTATTCCGCAGAATCCTCATTAGATTCCTGATCGAATTTCTCGTTTCCGAAGTTTGCATCATCTGATTCGTCAACTTTCAAATCGTCACCATAATCTGGTTCAGCATTTTCTGTTATTGAATGATCTGGTTTCGATACATTATAACGAACTTCATACTGCATTTGATCAAATTGAAAAAATTGGTCTTCGTAACGGTGATTATTTGTTTCTGCTAATGTCATAATATATTTTTTAAGTTTAGTTTGTTTGTAAAGAGGGCTTTTAAAACATTCAATGTTTATGTAGCAAATGTAAATGTGCTGATTATCATAATTTTATATCTAAAAGCCACTTTAGTTACATAATTCACATGTGTTAAAATTCTTATATATGAAAATAGTAGAATAATTTCGCGTTTTATTAAGCCTCTTTTAGCTTCGATTCTTTGAATTGCTGGATAATTTCTATAAATCTTTTTTCAAAAACAGGTTGCTCAACAGGAAGCACAACCGATTGAAAAAGCGACATTAAATCTTCAGAATGACTGGCTGTTTTCTTTGCCTGAATGTTGTAGTGAATAAATTTAATCCATAGAATTGCCTTTAATTCTGTTTCGTTTTCATTCCACATTTTCATTTCAACCAGCAAAAGATTATCCGTATACTGAATCAGTTGTGATTCCATAATCACAGTTTCCATCGTAAAAGCAGGTTTGATATAACTAATCTGATTAGAAGCTACAACCCAGCTTAATCCTGTTTTCTTCATGTATTCAAAAATATCAAGGTCATAATTCTCTGCAATCTGATCCTCACGCGCATTCAGAAAATATTCCAAATACTTAGAGTTATTCAAATGATTGAACGGATCGCAATCCTGAAACCTGATTTTTCTTTTTGTCTTTAATACTTTTTCCATTTTTTTTAATATTTACATCAAATACCAATCGGTATCTGAAAAGTTAAATTTTTTTTATTGCCGTATAAGGCCAATTATAATTTCATCAACAAAATCCATATTGGCAGTGATATACGATTCATCATTATGTGTAAAAGCAAGTAACGAGCCGCCTTCAATCAATGATAAAATGATTTTGGCCTGTTTAACAGCATCAACATCTTTTTTGATTTCGTTGTTTTGAATTCCGTCACTAATAATGTTGGTCAGACCAATTGTAAATTTTTGTGATAAATGCTGAGCCGCTTTAAACAATAACGGATTTATAAATTTTGTATCGACTCCGGCGCGTAACATCGGACATCCGCCCATGTCTTTTACCAAATTATAATAATTGCGTTGGTAATTTGTAATGGCCTGCAGTTTATTGATACTTCCTTTTGTAGCAGCAACCAATTTAAACAGAGGAAGAATTGCCAAATCTATATTTTGCTGAAATGCTTTTAACGCCAAATCTTCCTTATTGGTAAAATTGCAGTAAATAGCACCTTTTGTAAGTCCAGTTGCTTTTGTGATATCGGTCAAACTAGTACCAACATAACCTTGTTTGTTAAATAGAGGAGCAACTTTATCTAATATAAATTCGGACGTATTCATGTTTTCTGTTGTAAAAGAAGTTATTATAGCA
>SEBM01000098.1 GCA_004296145.1 Flavobacterium sp. | reverse complement strand
GAATAACATTTTGGTTACGCAAATCGTCAGGACTTGCTCCCTGAGTAAAAACTGTAGACGAATTTATCCTTGAATCTGAATCGGTTCGTGAATTATCGTTTTGAAAAGAGATAAAAAAGTTTCGTCCTTCTTTCTTAGTATAAAAAAGAAATTTAATATCATTTCTGAAATTAGTAGTATTCGTTTCGTTTGTATTAAAAGAATTACTTGAATTTATCAACTGATTATTCTCATCCCAGGTTTTTCCATCAAAATTATCTGCTGATGTAGCTTTTCCTTTTTCAATGGCAGGTGCAAAAATAATTTTTACTGAAGGAGAAATAGTATAGTCAAAAAGAGAATTTGCACTATGCCTATTAAAATCCCGATTACTTTTTGAAGTGGAATTAGATAGTAAAGAGCCTGTTGGAAGTAAAGTAAGTTCTGACGTTCTATTGGCATTTTGTGAATTAGAATTGGTGAAATTATAATTCAAATCAGTATTTTCTCTTTTAAACCATTCATCATTATAATTTACGCCAATCATATTCGATTTTATTATCCCTGTTCCGTTGCTGCGGGAAGCACCCGAACCATCCTTACTTCCTCCTCCCATACTATCAAAAATGTCATCCATAGAAAAACCGGTTGCATTAATATTATTAGAAGAAGCCAAAAAGCTGATACGTCTTTTATCATTAAAATAACTCATTAATGCACTGCTTTCATATCGCTCCGAGCTTCCGTAACCAGCTAGTAGTTTACCAAAAAAACCTTTATTTTTATCTTCATCTATTGTTAAGTTGATAGAAGCTTTATCTGATGTCGAAGCTTGTTTGGTAAATTCCTGTTCCTTTGTTTTAGTGTCCGAAACCTGTATTTTATTTATCAGTTCAGCCGGAAGGTTTTGAAGTGCAATTTTCCCATCTTTATCAAAAAAAGGTTTTCCGTTAACTAATATCTGGCTCACTTCTTTTCCGTTTACTGTTACTTTTTTGTCCGTATCAACAGTTACTCCTGGCAATTGTTTCAACAAAGCTTCTACATTGGCATCTGGGCGTACTTTAAATGAAGCAGCATTAAATTCTAAAGTGTCTTTTTTAAAACGGATAGGAACATCATTTTTTATGATAACTTCATTCAGTTCAATTTCATTTTTTAAAAGTTTAATAACTCCTAAATCTTTATTATGAATGCCTTTTTCTATAATAGTAGAAAAATCCTGATAACCTTCTCCTGAAATTTTTAAAATACTATTTTGAGATTTTTTGGTTTCTATTTTAAAGAGACCATTTTTATCTGAAACCGTATAGGACACTACAGAAGAATCTTTAGGATGAATGAGATAAATTGTTACAGCTTCGATAGGCGAATCTTTTTCGGAAACTATTTTACCACTGATAACGATGTTTTTTTGTGCAAAAGAAGAAATGCAGTGCAGGAAAAAAACAAAAAAAACCAGCGTTTTTATCCTGCTTTGTATTGCAAAAAATTTATTTAAAAGAACTAGATTATGAAAAAAAGATGTTCTGAATTGTAGAGTTTTAATCATAAATAACGGATACACGTGTTTAAAAGGCTTAAATTAATTTCATTTTATTAGTGTCAAACTTACTTTTATAAACTGAAATAAACCAGAACTAATTGTTATAAATCAGAAATTAAAATCAAGTAATAGTTAACTTTCTGTGGATTAAAAAAGTATCATTTTTTTGTAATTTAAAATGGCTGAAAGGTTTTGAAAACCCTCTAAGAACAAACGGATTTCAATGGCTTCTAGGTTGCGTGAGGGATAGGAGCTTGCTACCGAAGTAGCGCGGATAGCCCGACCTTATTATAATAAAAGGGCGTATAAGCGCAAAGTAAATTTGCCCTTTTATTATAATAAGGTCACGCCCAATACATAAAAAAAGCCTACTCAATTTGAATAGGCTTAGTACGGGTTATATAATATTTTACACCCAGCTTCTTCTTCTGAAAAGAAATATTCCAAAAGCTGTTAAGATGAATGAAATTAAAAGAAGAATCCAGATTCCGAATCTGCTTTCTTCTAAACCGTTTGGTACATTCATTCCGTACAAACTGGCGATTAATGTTGGAATCATCAGGATAATAGAAATTGATGTCATCTGCTTCATAATATTGTTCATATTATTAGAGATTACTGACGCATAAGAATCTACCATTCTTGTCAAAATGTTGCTGTAGATATTTGCCGTGTCCTGAGCCTGAATTAGTTCAATTTCAACGTCTTCTAATAAATCTTCGTCAAAATTATCTTTATAGGCTTTTAGATTTTTGATTCTGTGAAACAGGACATCATTTCCTTTTAAAGAAGTGATAAAGAAAACCAGACATTTCTCTAATTGCAATAATCCCTGCAGTTCTTCATTTTTGATCGATTTCTCTAAATTGTCTTCTGCAATTTTTATCTTTTGGTTGATCTGTTTCAAATACTTTAAATACCAAACACTTGATGATAAAAGGAGCCTCAGTACTAACTCAAAGTTATCTTTAACTTCTAAGTTTTTTCTTTTTGAATATTGTACAAAATCAGCAATCATTTCTGTTTTACAAAAACTGATTGTTATTCTTTTGTCTCCTTTAAAAACCAAACCTACAGGAATGGTATAAAAAGGAACTTTGATATCATCTTTTTTGACGGGAACCCTTATAATGATTAATGTCCAGCCGTCTTCTGTTTCAATGCGGGGTCTTTCGTCAATATCTTCAATGTCGTTGTAAAAGGCTTCAGGAATACCCAACTCTTCTAATAAATATTTTTTTCAACCTCTGTTGGACATTCTATATTTATCCAGCAATGTGATGTCCATTCTGCAATTTCAATTATTCTGTTATCGTTTTTGTAAAAAGCTTTCATTTCAAATTTGAGGTTTTTATCTTTTATTTTCAGCCAAAAAACTATAGTCAAAAACAAAGCCCAACTGATCTTCAGATGGGCTTTGTTTTATTTATTTAAAGAAATTTATTTTCCTGCACTTCTCATTTTTCGTGCCAGCAAAGTATTTTTTAAAAGCATTGCAATTGTCATTGGTCCTACTCCGCCCGGAACTGGCGTAATAAAAGATGCTTTTTTGCTTACTTCGTCAAAATCAACGTCTCCTTTTATAACATACCCTTTTGAGTTTGATGCATCGTCTACTCTTGTAATTCCAACGTCGATAATTACAACTCCGTCTTTTACCATATCGCCTTTTAAGAATTCAGGAACTCCTAAAGCGGTAATGATGATATCTGCATTTTTAGTAAATTCTGCTAAGTTTTTAGTGCGGCTGTGTGTAAGTGTAACAGTTGAATCTCCAGGATTTCCTTTGCGGCTCATCAGGATACTCATCGGGCGTCCAACGATGTGGCTTCTGCCGATTACAACAGTATGTTTTCCTGCAGTTTCTACTTTGTAGCGTTCTAGCAATTCCATAATTCCAAATGGCGTTGCAGGAATAAATGTTTCCATTTCTAAAGCCATTCTACCGAAGTTTGTCGGATGAAAACCGTCTACATCTTTATTAGGATCGATTGCCAATAAGATTTTTTGTTCGTCGATATGTTTTGGTAAAGGCAACTGAACGATGTATCCGTCAAGATTGTCGTCTTCGTTTAACTCTTTAATTTTAGCAAGCAATTCATCTTCGGTAATGGTTTCCGGAAGACTTACTAAAGTTGAATCAAATCCTATTTCCTGACATGATTTTACTTTACTTCCTACGTAAGTTAAACTTGCTCCGTTATTTCCAACTAAAACTGCTGCTAAATGAGGTACTTTTCCTCCGGCTGCTTTTATGGATTGAACTTCGGCTGCAATTTCGTTTTTAATGTCGTTAGATGTTTTTTTACCGTCTAGTAGTTGCATTGTTTTGTTTCAGGTTTAAAGTTTCATGTTTCACGTTACTTGCGAAACTTAATATTTATGTAATTAAAAAAGTTTCAAATTTCAGCCTCATAACTTGAAACCTGAAACTTGAAACTTTTTAATTTTATTATCTCGGCATTCCGCCTGGCATTCCTTTCATGCCTCCCATCATTTTCATCAGGTTTTTTCCGCCCGGACCTTGCATCATTTTCATCATTTTGCTCATTTGGTCAAACTGCTTCATTAACTGATTTACCTGCTCGACTTTAGTTCCGGAACCTTTTGCAATTCTGGCTTTTCTTTTTACGTCGATTATGGAAGGTTTACTTCTTTCGATTGGCGTCATCGAGTGAATGATGGCTTCGATATGTTTGAAAGCATCATCTTCGATTTCTACATCTTTCATGGCTTTTGAAGCTCCTGGTATCATTCCAACCAAATCCTTCATATTACCCATTTTCTTTACTTGCTGAATCTGTGTAAGGAAATCATCAAAACCGAATTCGTTTTTAGCGATTTTCTTTTGAAGTTTTCTTGCTTCTTCTTCATCAAATTGCTCTTGCGCTCTTTCTACAAGAGACACAACGTCTCCCATACCTAAAATACGCTCGGCCATACGATCCGGATAGAAAACATCAATTGCTTCCATCTTCTCACCTGTACCAACAAATTTGATTGGTTTGTTTACAACCGATTTAATCGAGATTGCAGCTCCACCACGAGTATCACCATCTAATTTCGTTAAGATAACTCCATCAAAATTCAGGATATCGTTGAAAGCTTTTGCTGTATTTACAGCGTCTTGTCCTGTCATAGAATCGACAACGAACAATGTTTCCTGTGGCTGAATTGCTTTGTGTACACGAGCAATTTCGTCCATCATTTCCTGATCTACTGCCAAACGTCCGGCTGTATCGACAATAACTACGTTAAAACCGTTTGCTTTGGCATGTTTGATTGCGTTTTGTGCAATTTCAACAGGATTTTTATTCTCTGGTTCTGAGTAAACCTCAACACCTATTTGGTCTCCAACAACATGCAACTGGTTGATCGCCGCAGGACGGTAGATATCACACGCTACAAGAAGTGGCTTTTTGTTTTTCTTTGTTTTTAAGAAATTAGCTAATTTCCCTGAGAAAGTAGTTTTACCAGAACCCTGAAGTCCTGACATCAAAATAATACTTGGATTTCCAGAAAGATTAACTCCTGCAACATCTCCACCCATCAATTCAGTAAGCTCGTCTTTTACTAACTTAACCAATAATTGTCCTGGTTGTAATGTTGTTAAAACGTCCTGTCCAATTGCTTTTTCTTTTACTTTGGTTGTAAAATCTTTCGCAATTTTAAAGTTAACGTCGGCATCTAAAAGGGCACGACGAACTTCTTTTAAGGTATCGGCAACGTTTACTTCTGTAATTTTCCCGTGTCCTTTTAATATATGGAACGCTTTATCTAACTTATCGCTTAAATTATCAAACATACTATTTTCTTTATTTGAGGAGCAAAGATAATCTAATTAGATATTTTAGGCAATTTTTATTTAACTGCAATTGGTGATGAATTTTACCGCAAAGCACGCTAAGTTTTACGCTAAGTTCGCTAAGTTTTATTTCACGCAGATTCTACAGATTTAAGCAGATTTTAATTTTTAAAAATATAAATCTGCTTTATCTGCTTTAATCTTTATAAATCTGCGTGAAATAAAAAAAAGCGCAAAAGTAAAACCTCTGCGCCTTTGTAACTTTGAATCTTTGCAACTTTGACTAAAATTGAAAATAAATAAACGGCTGTGAACCTGCAACTGCTGTTGCGTAAACGATCCAATATACAAATCCTAAAATTATGGCTTTTGCTATTAATGGTGTTTTATCAAAAACAGATTTCATTCCGTTTGTAAAAACTTCCGGCAGGAAATGCCAAACGTAACCGAAAAGCATTAATAAAAACACATTTTTATATCCTAAAAGTATCACTTTCCATTGTTCTGGTTCAAATGTCAACTGACCAATATTATTGATTACCTGTAAGGCTGTATCAAAATCTCTGGCGCGGAAAAAGATCCAACAGAAAACTACGAAGTGAAATGTAATTACGATTGAAATAAATCTCCAAAAGTAGTTTGGTTTTCCTTCTTTTTTGGAAGGAAAAAATTCTGTAAATATTTTATGAACCGCCAAAGCTAATCCGTGTAAAGCTCCCCAAACAATAAACTGTGCTCCGGCCCCGTGCCACAATCCTCCTAAAAGCATTGTTGTAAACAAATTAAAGTTGGTTACTGTTGTCTGATTTTTCTTTTTTGAAAGTAAAAATGTCAGACAGAAAATAACAATTGAACCAATTGCAATTACTAACGGAATAACGCTGGTGTTGATATTGGACATTCCCCAAAGCAATAATCCAAAGAAGAATAAACTCGGGAATAAAAATCCGGCGAAAGAGCCTTCACGATTTCCTCCAATAGAAATATATAAAAAGTCTTTTAACCAGGTTGACAACGAAATATGCCATCTTCTCCAGAAATCTGTTATCGATGTTGATTTATACGGAGTCCTAAAATTGACCGGTAATTTAAAACCTAACAATAAAGCGATTCCTATCGCCATATCTGAATATCCTGAAAAATCGCAGTAAATCTGAATGGCATATCCGTAGGAAGCCATTAAGTTTTCGAACGATGTATAGGTCATCGGTGTGTCAAAAACACGATCGACAAAGTTTACTGAAATGTAATTTGAAATTACTGTTTTCTTGATTAATCCGCCAATTATCAGAAACAATGCATTGTTTACGTCTTCTTTCGTAAGATTTAATTTTTGATAAATCTGCGGAAGAAAATCTTTCGCACGTACAATTGGCCCGGCAACCAATTGCGGGAAGAATGAAACGAAGAATAAATACTCGATATAGTTTTTTGTTGGCTTAATTTCCTCACGATAAATTTCGATAATATAACTCATTGACTGGAAAGTATAAAACGAAATTCCGACAGGAAGAAAAACATTATGCAATTCAAAATTACCTTTGAACATATCATTGTAAGTAACAATCATAAAGTTCATGTATTTGAAATATCCCAGTAAACCTAAATTTAGGATAACACTTATTACGAGATATATTTTCTTTACGGTATCTTTCTTTTCTCTGTAAATAATCTGGCTCAGCCCATAATCTACTACTGATGAAAGCAACAATAACAGAAAGTAAATTCCGCTTGATTTGTAGTAAAAGAAAAGTGAAAACAGTATTACGTATGTTAATCGTAAATAGAATGTTTTGCGCAAAAAAGCGTAAACAAAATAGAAAACCAGAAACAAACCAAGAAACAAACCGGTATTAAATAATAATTTTTCCTCGGGATTATATATAAACCAACCTTTAACCTGCTCGATTGTTATTGTACCAAAATTATGAACAAACCAATCATTTATGCTATTACTTGTTACCAACTTACTTTTTTAATTTAAAATTATCGTATGCACTTAAAAACGCTTCTGTAAATAATTTTCCTTGTTTTACATAACCTTTTTTAGAATAATGAACCCAATCCGGGCCAATCAATCCTTCACTTTTTAATTTTTGAATTTCGCTTAAACCTCCAAATTCATCATATAAATCCCAAACAGCAAAACCATCTGTTTCTGCAATTCCATTAATGCGTTTTGCATATTCTCCAACGAAGGTATTTGGCTTTCTTCCTCTAAACAAAGATGGCGGCGGCGTTGTAATAAGTATCGGAACTTTTATATCATGCTCTTTTAGATTACTGATAAACTGGCGCAATTGTTTTATATAAGACGAAGCTTCCATTTTATCAAAACTTTCATTTGTTCCTAATGAAAAAACCAAAAGATCCGGATGAAGCGCTTTTAACTGTTCAAAAAACAAAGGATATTTATTGTAATCAGAAAATTTTGCACCATTTACACCAATTCCGCTATAGGTTACGCCTGCTGTATTTTTTTCTAAAACAATTCCGTTAAGTTCATAATCAGAAGCTTCTTTGTTCGGAATCAGGTAAATTTTTTCTAATGCTTTTTCAGAATTGTAATAATAAGAGAAAGAATCAGATGTAAGTTCGAGAGGAACATATTCAGAACTTTTAATATTCTTAGGTTTTGTCTCGTTGGTCGGAATCTTTAGTATTCTTCCGGCACGTATGTTGTTTGTTTTTAAACCATTTGCCTTTCTTATTACAATAACAGAAACATTGTATTTATCTGCAATAACAGAGATAGATTCTCCTTTTTTAATTTTATGTGTGATAACTTTTGGTTCTGTTGACTGAATAATATTTGTTTTGGATGTCAGGGCCAGATCAAACATTTTCTGATTTTGAGGCGTAATAATATGAATGGAATTAAACTTATAAGCTTTGTCTTTGACATTTAATTCTATTGCAAAACCCGCTGTATCTCTCCAAAGTCCTATTCCGCTTAAACCTACAGGATATTTTTTTGCCGGATAAATATTTCGGTAACTTTCCCATGTTCTGTTCGAATAAAATCTTTCGTTATAAGAACCATTTGTTTTGGCTAATTGATACGGAAAAACAAATCCCCGCCCGCCATTACCAAATTTTTGCTGGAGTCTTTTTCTGATTTCATTCGTCATCAAATCTCCCTGAATATGTGAATCTCCAATATGTACAATATTTATTTTCTGATTATTGGCAATCTCATTTTCATTTAATTTTGTAAAAACACTTTCTAAAACTTTTGCATTATAAATGTGATTTCCTGCGTAGGTTTCAATCGTAGCTGTATCGATTTTAGCAATCATGTTTTTAGTAATTAGAAGTGGGACAGACTTTTGCGCTTCACTATTTGCCGACCATAAAAGACAGCAAAAGAAAATAATTAGTTTATTCATTTACACTATCATTTAGTACAGAGACGGAATCTGCTTTGGTTTTTTTAACAGGTTTTGGCTTTCCGGCCGTATCGCGTTTTTCACGCAGTGTTTTATATTCTTCGTATCCTTTATCTAATTGGCTGTATAATAAATTTCCAATTGCTTTTGCTCCACGCTGGTTAAAATGTGTATAATCTTTATTTGCTCTTGTCGGCGATTCATCAACCCATTTTACCATAGATCCGTCACCGCCCATTAACGTATACAGATTTACAAATCCGGATTCAGTATCAAGCGCATATCTTTTTTGAGCTTTCATTAAAGGCACAACTGCCGAATCTGTTTTCATTTCAAGATCATATTTTGTCGATTTATCAGCTGTCGACACGATCAAAATGGAAACTCCTGGAAACGATTCTCTTATTTTATTAACGGTTTTTGTCATTCCTTTTTGGTACCATGAATAATTTTTGGTACCGTAATTTAGAACATTAGTACCATAATGCAAAATAATCAGATCGTATTTCAGATTATTGTTAAATGCCTGCATTACACCAGCATCAAACATCGAAATTGGCAATCCTGAATTTCCTCTCTGTGAAAAATTGTCTACGTGAACCCCGCTTCCGTTATCAAAATTAAATCCATAAATCGGAATTGAATCTGATTGTTTGAAATTTGCTTTGAATGCTTTTATGCTTCCTGAAGTTACTTTTAATGTATTAACTAAATTATTAGGATTAAGAGTTTTACGTAATGTATCTTTTCCAATGATAAAATTGACATTTCCGTTTTTGTGTGATTTTCCGTAAAATAAAGTCGGATTGTCTAATGAAGTAGAAAACTTATTTAAACCTGCTTCGTATTGCACCCAGGTTGTATTGGCTTTGTCATTTGCAAAAAACACGTGACCGTTTACACCAAACGGACTTATTGGTCTTTTTACATTTAGATACGATTGGGTTTTCCAGTTTTTAGAAAAAAGTGTTTTTACAGAACCTCTTGATGCTGAAGATTCTGAAATAATCGAAACAAAACCAACTCCGTTTCCTCCAAAACGTTCCTGATAATTCATTCGTACATCTTGTACAATTAAATCTCCGTCAGTCATAGAGTCTCCGTAATAAGCAATTCTGACTTTGCTCTGCGGATTTTTTTCCAGCTGATATAATTTTTCGTAGAAAGAAACCAGGTATTGGTATCCTTTATAATTTTCAAAAGTCTCCGGCGGAAATTCAATTCCTTTTACCCCATCAAAAACAATTTTCTCACGTGCTTCTTTTTTCTCGTCTTCTGTAATACTGTCTGTATTTTGAGACAAAGAATCATTTGCAACCGATTCTAAAAGAAGGCTGTCAATAAGTACATTTTTAGAATCCATCTTACTGTCCGAAAAAATTTTGTCGGGCAATATTTGCTTAAATCCAATGAATGCTATAAATGCTAATGCTACAATGGCAAAAGACTGAAAAAAATAAGATTTTGTATTCACTTAGTGCTTATATATTTGATATACGGTTTGTAAACGGTATGATATTTAATCTTTAAAAAAACATCAGCAAAGATAGGATTAAACACCAATTATAATTG
>SEBM01000630.1 GCA_004296145.1 Flavobacterium sp. | reverse complement strand
AGCAGGTGCTTTTTTTTTGCTTTCAAATGAATTTTAAATTGTCATAATTGTTAAAAAATAGATAAAAAGTATATCAATCGCTTATCAATCCTATATTAAGAGAATAAAACTATACTAAAAGCGTTCATAATAGAAAGAAAACTATATTATGGGTGTATTTGATTTTATGACAGTTGAAATAGCGATGGATCTGGGAACGGCTAATACTTTAATAATTTATGATGGTAAAGTTGTTGTAGACAGTCCTTCGATTGTGGCAAGGGATATTAGAAACGGAAAAATTATTGCAGTAGGAAAAGAAGCCAATCTGATGCAGGGTAAAACCCACGAAAATATAAAAACAATCAGACCTTTAAAAGACGGCGTGATTGCAGATTTTGATGCATCAGAAAAAATGATCAGCTGGTTTATAAAAAATATTCCGGCGTTGAAAAAGAATCTTTTTACTCCCGCACTCCGAATGGTGGTTTGTATCCCGAGTGGTATTACAGAAGTAGAAATGAGAGCCGTAAAGGAATCCTGCGAACGGGTAAACGGAAAAGAAGTTTTCCTGATACACGAGCCAATGGCCGCTGCGATTGGAATCGGATTAGATGTGATGCAACCTCAGGGACATATTATTGTTGATATAGGCGGAGGCACAACAGAAATTGCGGTTATTGCCCTTGGCGGAATAATTTGTGATAAGTCTATAAAAATTGCAGGTGATGTTTTTACAAATGATATTTTGTACTATATGCGAACACACCATAATCTGTATGTGGGAGAAGCGTCTGCAGAAAGAATAAAAATTGACGTTGGTTCTGCAACAGAAGATTTAGAATATCCGCCAGATGATTTAACAGTTCGAGGAAGAGATTTGCTTACGGGTAAACCAAAAGAGGTTACCGTTAGTTTTAGGGAAATTGCCAAATCATTAGATAAATCAATTCAAAGAATTGAAGATGCTATTATGGTAACGCTTTCCTTAACACCGCCAGAACTGGCAGCCGATATTTATAATACAGGTTTGTATCTGGCAGGAGGAGGCGCCATGCTTCGCGGTCTTGACAAGAGAATATCACAAAAAACAGAACTTCCGGTTTATATTGCAGAAGATCCTTTGAGAGCGGTAGTAATCGGTACGGGTATTGTTTTAAAAGATATCGTTAAATATAAAACGGTATTGTTAAGTTAAATTATCATTTTTTGAAAAGATTTTTTCTAAAAAAAGGTAATAAAAAAGCAGTTCAACTATGAACTGCTTTTTTATTATAGAGTCTGTTCTTAAAGAACGACAAATTATGATTTAATAAATTCCAGAATATCTTTGTTGATCGTATCTGCCTCAGTAGTTGGCATACCGTGAGGAAATCCCGGATATGAAATTAATTTTCCGTTTTTCAAAAGTTTTGCTGCTTTTGGTGCCTGGTTGTAAGGTACAATCTGGTCATCTTCTCCATGCAGGACAAGAACGGGAATATCAAGACTTTTAAGATCTTCTGTAAAATCGGATTCAGAGAAAGCTTTGATTCCTTCATAATGAGACAATACAGAACCCATCATTCCCTGACGCCACCAATTGTGTTTAATTCCTTCCTGAACAGTTTGTCCTTCACGGTTCCATCCGTAAAACGGAATTGGGAAATCGTAAAAATATTGTGCTCTGTTAAAACCGGTTCCCTGTCTGATTTCATCAAAAACAGATAACGGAACTCCTTCAGGATTTGTTTCGCTCTGAATCATGATAGGAGTGACAGCGCTAATGATAACCGCTTTTGCAACACGTCCTTTTCCGTATTTTGCTGCATATCTGATTACTTCACCACCACCGGTTGAGTGACCAACATGAATGGCATCTTTTAAATCAAGAGCTGCTGTCAATTCTGCAATATCTGCTGCATAGGTATCCATATTATTTCCTTCTGAACTTTGTCCTGAACGGCCATGTCCGCGGCGGTCGTGTGCAATAACTCGGTATCCCTGTTTAAGGAAAAACATCATTTGTGCATCCCAGTCATCACTTGATAAAGGCCATCCATGATGAAAAACAATTGGTTGCCCTTTTCCCCAGTCTTTGTAATAAATTTCAGTTCCGTCTTGTACTTTGAATGTGCTCACTTTAATTTGGTTTTTGATTAATAAATTTTTAATTTAATGTTGAAATTAAATCTCACTTTTAATGTTTTGGTGTTGTTTAATTTCTGATACAAATTTACAGAGTAACAAAAAAAATGTAAGTTAATCTAGGTTAAGAAATAAAAAATATTCTCAATTATTAA
>SEBM01000097.1 GCA_004296145.1 Flavobacterium sp. | reverse complement strand
GAAAAAGCCAGACTGTCCATAATTGGACACCTTTCGTCCAAAACCGAACAAAAATGAAAAAGACAAACGCATCAATATTAATCATAGACGATCAGGAAGACATCCTTTTTGCGTCGAAATTGTATCTCAAAAAGTATTTTGAAACGATTTACACGCTAAATAATCCAAAAAATATCGTCGATTTACTGGCAAAAAATGACATTGATGTTGTTTTGCTCGATATGAATTACAGAATTGGTTTTGAAGACGGAAAAGAAGGTTTGTATTTATTGAAAGAAATAAAAACGCTTTCGCCAAAAACGGTTGTGATTTTAATGACTGCTTTCGGTAAAGTAGAAACGGCAGTTGAAGGTTTAAAAAATGGTGCTTTTGATTATATTTTAAAACCATGGGAAAATAAAAAACTGCTCGAATCTGTAAAACAAGCCGTTGATAAAAGCCGTAAGGAAAAAAGAAAATCAAAAGATATAGAAGCAGAGCAAACGTTTTTTACCGGAAATTCTGAAATTGTAAAAAAAGCATATTCTCTGGCCGATAAAGTAGCCAAAACCGATGCTAATGTTTTGATTTTGGGAGAGAACGGTACAGGAAAATTTGTTCTGGCGCATCATATTTACAACAATTCAGAAAGAAAAAACCAACCTTTTATTGCTGTTGATTTAGGTTCGCTAAATGCGAATATTTTTGAAAGCGAATTGTTTGGTTACGCAAAAGGTGCTTTTACAGACGCTAAAACCGATACGCCCGGACGTTTTGAAATGGCGCAAAACGGAACCATTTTTTTGGACGAAATAGGAAATGTCCCGCTGCATTTGCAATCTAAATTGTTGCAGGTTATTCAGAGTAAAACGGTTACGAGACTGGGTGAATCTAAACCCAGACCATTGAATGTGCGTATTATTACGGCAACCAATTTGAATCTGAAACTTGAAGTGACCGATAAAAATTTCAGGGAAGATTTATATTACCGTATCAATACAATGGAAATTGTCCTGCCGCCGCTGCGCGAAAGAAATGAAGATAAAATTCCGCTCGCAGAATATCTTTTGGACAAAATGATTGAGAAATACGGAAGGGACGAAATTACTTTTGATAAAAAAGTACTGGAGCAAATTGAAAAACACGCCTGGAACGGAAACATTCGCGAAATGGAAAATAAAATTGAACGTGCTGTTATTCTCTGTGAAAATAATATCATCACGGTTTCTGATTTGGATTTAGAACATATTACGGAATATGAAGACACTGCAGATGATATTCAGCTTTCTTCAGTTGAAAAAGCAACGGTAGAAAGAGCTTTATTAAAACACAATAACAACATCAGCAAAACTGCCGAAGAACTCGGATTATCAAGAGGTTCTTTGTATCGCCGTTTAGAAAAATATAATATCAGCACCAATTAATATGCTTAAATCGTTAAAAACATACCAACTTCTTTTCCTGCGATTACTTTTGATTCTGGCAGGAATTGAATTTTCTATTTACCTGCATAAAATCAAATTTGTGTTTGCGCCTGTTTTTGGTTTTCTGATTGTGACTTTCCTGATTATTGAACTTTATCTGTATATAAAAAATGTCATTTTATTGTATGATAAAACCATTTCTTCGATAATACAAAATGATTTTACTTCAGATTTTTCAAGATATAAAACCAATGAAAATGATCTTTTTAAATTGTATGATATTTTAAAAAGCAAACAGAACGAACAGGTTTCCAGAGATATTATTTATACTTCGATTCTAAATAATATCGAAACCGGAATTATCATTTTAAAAAAAGAAGACAGTGAATGGAATGTTTTCCTGATGAATGATTATTTCTCAAAACATTTTAATGTTCCTAAAGTTTCAAAATGGAAATTATTAAAAAATCAACTTCCGTCTTTGTGTGAAGTAATTGAAGAACAGGATTTTCAGGAAATAAAAACGTCATTAGAAATTCGCGTTAACGAGCAAAACAGCCAGACATTTGTCATGCAGACTTCGAGAACCGAAATTTATGAACTGGATTATTTTATTGTTTTACTGGATTCTATTCAGAATGTAGTGGAGAAAAAAGAAAAAGAAGCCTGGGTCAATCTGATGAAAGTGATTTCGCATGAACTTTTGAATTCGATAACACCAATTCGTTCTATTTCGCAAAATCTGCAGGAATTAGTTGAGCAGGATTCTATTTCATCTGAAGATCTTGAAGATATAAAAAGTGGCGTCGGCACGATGTTAAGACGAAGTGATCTTTTACAGAAATTTGTAGAAGGCTACAGAAAACTGGCGATGCTGCCGTCTCCAAAAAAAGAAAAAATTGAATTGCACAGACTGATTGATAATTGTTTTCAGGTTATGAATCCGTTATTCAAAAACAAAAATATTGAAGTTGTAAATACGATTTCGTTTGATCATTGGCTGCTGGTAGATCATCAGCAGATTGAGCAGGCTTTGATTAATATGCTCACAAACAGTTTGCATGCGCTGGAAGATGTTGCTGAAAAACAAATTATTATTGCAGCCGAAATCAAAGAAAACAGAATTTTTATAAAAATCACCGACACCGGAAACGGAATCGATAAAGAAATAGAAAACAAAATATTCCTTCCGTTTTTTACCACAAGAAAAGAAGGCGCCGGAATCGGACTGACGCTTTCTAAAAGTATTATTGAAGCGCACGGCGGATATCTCGATTTTAGAAATCAGGACGGCAAAACGACTTTTGTAATTTGCCTGATTGAGTAAAAAAAAATGCCGGTTAGTTTTAACCGGCATTTTTTTTTATTGTTTTTCTTCATTGTTCAATTGATCATCAAAATCAGGTTCTTCGCCTTTAAATTTGTGAGTATCATTATCATAATTTTGATCGTTTGTCAAAATTTCATCATGATCTTTATATTGATGTTTTCTCATGTCACTACGATTATCAGAACCTCTCTTTTCGTTGTTGTTCGGATTTTGGTTATTTGTTTTCATAACTGTAAGTTTTAATGATTTATTTCAAAATTACTTAGAATACTCAGTTTAAGGCTTACATAATCCTTTATGAATGTTATAAAATACAAGGGTAAGTTTCTAATAATGATTTCATAATGAATATTTAAATAAAGATGTGTTACTATTTTTTACCATCAAACTTTGAAATAGCTTCTCGTGTTTCAGGTGTAAAGAAATTGACAAGATTGCCATCGGGATCACGAAACAAAAGTGATTTATTTCCCCACGGCATTGTTGTTGGTTTTTGAACTAAACTTTCTTCCAGATAATCGGCTAATCTTTTATAATCTTCTTCAACATTTTCTACCCTGAATTCTATAATCACACTGCTGTTTTGGGCTGGTTTTGCTACTTCATCTCCTCCAAAAAATTGTAATGTTCTGGTGCTTCCAATCGCTAAAGTTGTGGTTGGTGTTTTTAGTTCTGCAAAGTCAGGCGTGTATTGAACAGCTTTTATACCTGTTATCTGTTCATAGAATTTTACCAGTTTTTCTAAGTTCGCGGTAATAATTCGGATCGATACTAAATTCATTTTGTGATATTTTAATGTTAAGCTGCAAATCTAATTTAGCCCAGTGACAACTGTTTGTCAGTAGTATTTTTTATTTATGAAAAGAACTTTAAATGAGTTGTCAATATATAAGAAAGACAGGAAATCATATAATGCAATGACGAAGGATGAGCGTACTTTTATTAAATAAAAATCGCAAGATAAACATTCGAAAAAATGGAAACTTTTACCACACCTGCAGCGTCATTTTACAATTATCAGCAAAAAGATATTGAATCAATTTTTGAAATAATTGAAAATAAGGAAACCAAAAACCTTTTGTATCAATTACCAACAGGAGGAGGAAAGACCGTGATTTTTTCTGAGATTGCCAGAAGATATGTGGAGCAATACAGCAAAACAGCCATCATTTTGACCCACAGAATGGAATTGTGCAAACAGACTTCGACAACGCTAAAAAAGATAGGGATAAAGAATCGAAAAATTAATAGCGGAAGCGGTAATTTAAAATCTGATTGCAATTGTTATGTGGCAATGGTAGAAACCCTTAGAAACAGAATCAAATCAAAAAAAATAAAAACAAACGAAGTTGGGCTTGTCATTATTGATGAAGCGCACCACAATTCATTTCGAAAATTACTGACTCATTTCAAAAATGCGTTTGTGATAGGAGTGACTGCAACTCCTTTTAGTTCAGATGTTTCAAAACCAATGAAACGTTATTACGATACGCTTATGACGGGAGAAAGTATTGAAACACTTATTAAAGAAGGCATTTTGGCAAAACCAAAATCGCATGTTTACGAAGTAGAACTTAATTCGCTCAAAACGGGTTTGCACGGAGATTATACGGTAGGTTCTTCAAACGAACTTTATGGAACTCCGGCCATGCTTGATTTACTTTTGAAAGCATATACGGAAACAGCAAAAGGAAAAAAGACGCTTATTTTTAATAACGGTATTGCAGTTTCCAAACAAGTAGAAGAGATTTTTACTGCTGTCGGTATTTCGATTCGACATCTCGATAACAGAACTCCTGAAGAAGAACGTTGCGAAATTTTAAAATGGTTCAAAAATACAAAAGGAGCCGTTTTAACTTCTGTTTCTATACTTACTACAGGTTTTGACGAACCTTCTGTTCAGCATATTATCCTGAACAGGGCTACAACTTCTATTACACTTTACCATCAGATGATTGGCCGCGGGGCACGCAGGCTGCCTTCTAAAAAAACATTTGGTATTACAGATCTGGGAAATAATATTGAGCGTTTTGGTGAATGGCAGGATCCTGTAGACTGGAAATTTGCATTTCTGCATCCGGATGAATTTGCAAGACAATTATCTTTTCATGCTGTTGGTAACTCTTCTGTACAATCGCATGCTTTGTCTGCAGAAGTGAGAGCACAGTTTCCAAAAACATTAGAAATGACTTTTGATATTGAAGGACATTATCAGGAAGCTATTGATACCGATAAAAAGCCAAAAACAGTGATTCAGGAATCGATAAGACAACAAGCCAAAATGTGTCTGGATAATTCAGAATCGCTATCGCATGCAATTGGTTTAGCCGAAGTGTTGTCGCCGGAAATAGAATGGCGTGTAAAACAGTACGTAAAATGTCTTGGCAATGCCAGTAAAAACTACAAAGACTGGCTGATGGAAGATTATCAAAACCGCTTAAAAGGGCTTTTAATTAAATTATATCCGAAGCTTCAGGCATCATAGTTTGAAGTTTTCTGAGTTGATTTTTTATGCAATTTTCATATAAAATGGATTTGAAATTTGTGTTAAAGAATTGCCATTGCGAGGAATTTTGCCTGATATACGGGCAATTTGTCGTATATTTAAAAAAAACATGATTTTGCTGTTTTATTTTCAAACAGACAAAACACTTATAAAGCTATAAAAATTAGCCTGCCCGTTAGTGCTTTTGCAGCAGATTCAAAAGGCAGAAAATCCAAAAAAATCATACGAAAAAACAGAGGAACTTGTAACGAGAGAAATGAGTATGATTTATAATTACAAAACAATAATGAATGATGAAAAAATTAAGAATTTCACTAATTAATATACATGGACTTTTAAAAGGTTCGGGTCTTGAAATAGGCCGTGATGCCGATAACGGAGGCCAGACTAAATATGTTTACGAGCTGGCAGAATTTTTGTCTCAGCACAAAGATGTAGAGCACGTTGACTTATTTACAAGATTAATTGATGATCCTGCACTTTCTCCGGAATATGCCGTTCCGGTGGAAGCGATAAATGATAAATTAGATATACGCCGAATTCCTTTTCTTGGAAAAAAATACAAAGCCAAAGAACAATTGTGGGAAGGTCTGGATACTTTTACAGATGGTGTTATGCAGCATATTAAATCGCATAATATTTATCCTGACTGGATTCATTCACATTATGGTGATGCCGGATATGTTGCGGCAGAATTATCATCCATTTTAAATATTCCTTTTGCGCATACGGGACATTCGCTTGGAATTTATAAAAAGAAAAAACTACTCGAAAGTGGACAAACGGAAGAGGAAATTGAAAAAAAGTTTAAGTTTAGAGCCCGAATTGCCGCAGAAGAAAAAACACTGGAACTTTCTGAATTTATTGTCACTTCGACAGAACAGGAAATCGAAACTTATAAAGTCTACAAAAACTTTGAACTGGGAAAATACCACGCCATTTCTCCAGGTATTGATACCAGAAAATTTGTTCCTTATTACTACAACGAACCCGATAGTGACAGACATATGGAAGAAAGCCAGAGAAAATACTGGGTTTCTGAAACTATTTCTAAATTCTTAACCAATCCGCATAAGCCTTTTATTCTGGCACTTTCGAGGCCTGACCGTCATAAAAACCTGAATACTTTAATTGAGGTTTATGGCAAGGACAAAGAACTGCAAAGTATTGCCAATCTGGTGATTTTTGCCGGAATCAGAAAAGATATTCAGAAGATGCCGGAATCTGAAAAAAATGTCCTGACCGACTTGTTGTTGCTTATGGACAAATATGATTTGTACGGAAAAATGGCGATTCCGAAAAAGCATGATGTTGAAAATGAGGTTTCGATTATTTACAGACATGCAGCAGAAAAAAGAGGTGTGTTTGTCAATCTGGCTTTGCATGAAAATTTCGGCCTGACCGTGATAGAATCAGCAAGTTCGGGACTTCCGGTTGTTGTAACAAAAAATGGAGGGCCGTCAGAAATTATTCCGACCTGTCAGAATGGAGAATTGGTAAATCCGCAGGATGAAGCTCAAATCAAAAAAGCTTTATTAAATATTCTGACGGATGAAAATAAGTGGAAATATTATTCGAATAACGGAGCGATCAATATTCAGAAACATTACAGCTGGTTGAGCCATGTTAATCAATACGTAGAAGCGGTAACCGAAAACCTGTCGGTTTCATCAGGAGCCGGAATCAAAAAACAGCAATATGCCAACATCAATATTGACCGTTTAAAAAGAAAAATAGATCATTTACTGGTTTCAGATATCGACGGAACACTTATAGAACCCAAATTAAATAATCCGGGTCTGGAAGAATTAAAATCCCATTTGACAAACCGTACCGAAAAAATGGCTTTTGCGATGGCTTCGGGAAGAAACCTGAGATTGGTAAAGAAAATCATAGACGAAGAAAAATTTCCGTTGCCTGATTTTATCATTTGCTCTGTCGGTACCGAAATTTATTATACCAACGGAACCGATTATATTTTGGATAAAGGCTGGGCTAAATTTCTGGCAGGAAGATGGAAAAGAGAAGATGTTGTCAACAGGCTAAAGACTATAAAATGGATTAAACTTCAGGAAGAAGAAGCTCAGAATCCTTTTAAAATTTCGTATTACTATGAAAAAGAACATTACAATCATGATCAGCTAATCAGGGCATTAGGAACAGGATGGTACAAAATAAATATTATTCCGAGTCACGGACGGTATTTAGACATTATTCCCAAAAGGGCTTCAAAAGGAAATGCAATTAAATTTCTGTGCCGAAAATGGGCAATTCCTTTATTTAATGTCATTGCAGCCGGAGATTCAGGAAATGATATTGATATGTTCAGAGGGCCGGTAAAAGGAATTATTGTCGGAAACCGAAGTTCAGAATTAGCAAAATATGAAACGACAAAAAGTATTTATGTCGCTAAAAATTCGGCTTCGTCTGGAATTTTAGAAGGATTAAAGCATTATAAGATAATTAAATAAACTGCTGAATATAGTCTTAACACATAGGAACATAGTCTTTTGAAAGTTTAAAAAGGCGTTTCACTTTATTGTAAAAAACATAGTTCAGAATTGAGCTATGTTTAGAAACGAGTTTCTTTATAAATATACTTCTAGTACATTTTAAACCTATGTTTCTATGCGTTAAAAACATTTACATTCAGGAATTAAATAAAATAATATGTATTCAAGTTCAGGATTTAGCAACTGGGAAATAGGAGACGTTGATATTTTTATTGATGAAAACGGAATTCATCATTTGTTTCATTTAATAATTCCCAATCACGATTACATTGCCCATGCAGTCTCAAAAGATGGCCTTTCGTGGAAACGTGTAAAAAATGCTCTTTGGGTTGGCGAACCCGGAGAATGGGATGACGATATGTTATGGACCATGCACGTAAGCAAAATTTCTGACGGCGAAGGTTACGAAATGTACTATACAGGTTTAAAACGCCAGGATAAAGGAATTGAGCAAAAAGTAGGAAGGGCATTATCTAAAGATTTAATTCATTGGACAAAAGAAAATAAATACGGAATGCCTTTTAAAAGTGAGGCACCACATTATGAAAGCAATGCCAATAATCCGAGAGAATGGATCAGTTTCAGGGATCCGTTTAAATACCGTTATGAAGGAGAAGATTATTTACTCATTTGTGCGAGAAGTGCGTCGGGTCCGACGTACCGAAGAGGTTGTATTGGAGTCGCAAAAAGAGAAGAAGAGGGATTTGTGTTGCAAAAACCTTTGCATATTCCGTATGTGTATGACGATGTTGAATGCCCGTGTGTGGTAGAAATAAAAGGAACGCATTATTTGCTGGGATCGATTCGTGAAGACATAAAAGTACGTTATTGGTCGGCACCTGAATTTAAAGGAGAATATTGTGCTTTTCATAATAATGTTTTGCTTCCGCAAGGTAATTATGCAGCAAGGGTTGTAAAAGATGGCGATCATTTTTTGGTGTACAATTTTTATTTTGCTGATGGAAATGTGAATACCCATCGCGTAATTCCGCCGCCAAAAGAACTCGATATTGATCACAGCGGAAGGCTTTTATTAAAGAGTTATTATTTCTGGGAACGCCTATATCAAAAAACGATTTTACAGAAAGATCTTCCGCAGCCAATGCCGGTTCTCGGAAATCCTACAGCCGATTTTGTAATGGAAAACGAAAGCAAATGGCGTTTTGGCTGCAGAAGCGGTTATGAAATCTATAGTTTTGAAAAACCGTCAAATGATTTTGTCTGGGAAGGCAGATTGTCTGTTGAAGGTATGGGGAAAACAGGTTTTGTAATTGAGTGTGATAAAGAAGGAACGGCATATTATATTTCGATTGATTTTGTGAATGGCTTTGTGCAGTTTAGAGCCTGGGGATTTAATGATAAGGATGTCAAGAATAATTTTATCTTCGAAAACATCCAAACCAATCAATTTGAAATACACGAAAACAAAGAGATTTATTTTAAAATTATCCGTTACGGAAATTATTATGAACTTTCGATTAACGATATTGTAAAACTGACTTTACTGGATTTTAAATACAGCGAAGGAAAAATAGGGATTTATGTATGCTCGGCCGTAATATCGGTAAGTGATTCTAAAATTCATGTTATTCCTGAACCGGAAAACGAATACGCAGCGTCTGATCCTGAAAAATATCAAAAAGATTACAGCCGAATTGTACAGATGTAAACAGTATTAAAATGTTCTTGTAAAACAAATCACGAAATTTTCCCCATCGTATGCCGGTGCAAGAAAGGATGTTGATTTGGATTCTTTTTCACCAAATAATTTTCTGGTGATGTAGGGATTTGTCCAATACGCAATTTTAGTACTCAATATTCCGATACCTGCGCCGGCAGCAACATCTGTAAGCCAGTGTCGGTTGTTGTACATTCTAAAAACACCTGTTGCTGTAGCCACGGCATACCCTGCAACGCCATACCAAACAGATTGGTCTTTGTATTCCTGATAAAGAAATTCTGCTCCGGCAAAAGCAACTGCAGTATGTCCGGAAGGGAAGGAGTTATTTGAGGTTCCGTCGGGTCTTTCTACGTTGGATAATGATTTTAAGGTGAAAACAGTTGTAGTCATAATAATAAGAGAAGTTCCCAATATTACCGATCTGTCCCTTAGATTATTTTTGCCTTTTACACCAAAAGCATTTAAAGCATAAACAGAAATAGCGGGAACGTATCTTGAAAAATCATCAATAGAAACCTGGCGATCAATATCTGTAAACTCTTCACGAATTTGTGAGTTAAAACTTTTTATCTGACCGCTTTCATTTCCCCAGAATCCGTAGCCAATTAATATGGTCGGAATAATAAGCTGCTTGTAATTGAATTTTATATTTTGCACAGTATCAATCACAATGCTGTCATTTTCTATAGTATTTTGAGACCAGCTGCAAAAAACGGAAATCAGAAGTAACAATGTAATAGTTTTTCTCAATGTGCAATTTCTGTTTTGATGATTAAAAGCTTTATTTCTATAAATACTAAGATAACAATCTTTTTCCTAAAATTCTACTATTTAAATGTTTGTAGCGAATATCTTAAAAAAATACGATATAGTTGTTTGTTTTTTAATTTTGTATTCCGAAATATACTA
>SEBM01000096.1 GCA_004296145.1 Flavobacterium sp. | reverse complement strand
ATTTTGTCTCATCAACGCATTTCTCATTTTAACATTCTTTAGTTCATGCTACTTTACAAGTGATCCTTGACTTAACTTTATAAGGTTAGGTCAAGTTGTTCATTAGTAAATCGATCTACTATAGAAGACATTAAACAAATGGTCAACAGCTTTTATGATAATGTCAGAAAAGACGATCTTATTGGTCCGATTTTTAATGACAAATTGCAGGATCGCTGGGAACCTCATTTGCAAAAAATGTACAACTTCTGGCAGACAATTTTATTTGATGTACGCGCTTATTCGGGAAGTCCTTTTCCGCCACATAAACAATTACCTGTTGATAAAACCCATTTTGATCGTTGGATTCAAATCTTTAATACCACTATTGATTCTCAATTTTCGGGCGTGATTACAGAAGAAGCAAAAATGCGTGCCACCAACATGGCATTTATGTTTAGTCATAAAATTGAGTATTTTAGGAATGCTGAAAAGCAGTAGAAAAACTAATTCAACTACATTCTTCTCGTTCCTCGAAATGACAACTACATTCGAAAAACGCAATAAAATGCACTTTCAGATAAAAATATTGTGATGAATGATATATTATAGGTTCATAAATTCGTAATTTTACATTTTAATCTACAACGTTTTCGAAATGAATCCAAATATTGAAACAAATCCATTATTAGAGCGATTGCCAAAACATTTAAAGCAATTTATAAAACCTCAAGATTATAGTGATTACACTCCGATTAATCAGGCGGTTTGGCGATATGTGATGCGTAAAAATGTAGATTATTTATCTAAAGTTGCCCATCATTCTTACTTGGATGGATTAAAAAAAACCGGAATCGAAATTGACTCTATTCCAAGTATGTACGGCATGAACCGAATCCTGACCGAAATTGGATGGGCTGCTGTTGCAGTTGATGGATTTATTCCGCCAAATGCTTTTATGGAATTTCAGGCTTATAATGTCCTGGTAATTGCATCAGACATTCGTCAGTTAGAACATATTGAATATACTCCCGCTCCGGATATCATTCACGAAGGTGCCGGCCACGCACCAATTATTGCAAATCCCGAATATGCTGAATATCTAAGACGTTTTGGTGAAATAGGCTGTAAAGCAATTTCATCTCACAAAGATTATCAGATGTACGAAGCCATTCGTTTGCTTTCGATTTTGAAAGAAGCCGAAGATACCCCACAAGATAAAATTGATGAAGCCGAAAAAGCAGTGGCCGATTTACAAAATAATATGGGTGAATTGTCTGAAATGGCTCAAATTAGAAACCTGCACTGGTGGACAGTTGAATATGGTTTGATCGGGACTGTAGAAGATCCAAAAATATATGGCGCCGGATTGCTTTCTTCAATTGGAGAGAGTGCATGGTGTATGACAGATAATGTGAAGAAAATCCCTTATGATATTTCGGCAGCCAATCAGAATTTTGATATTACACAATTACAACCTCAACTATATGTAACGCCGAATTTTTCTTATTTGAGTTTGATTTTAGAAGAATTTGCCAATAAAATGGCTTTGCGAACAGGTGGCCTTTCAGGAATTAAAAAATTAATTCAGTCGAACGCTTTGGGCACAATTGAATTGAGTACAGGTTTACAAATTTCAGGCGTTTTCACTAAAGTAACAGAAGAAGAAGGAAAACCGGTTTATATCCAGACTACCGGAAAAACTGCTTTATCTTACAGAGAAAAAGAATTAGTTGGACACGGAACTTTAACACATCCGCACGGTTTTGGAAGTCCGATTGGAAAATTAAAAGGTTTCAATCTTTCTATTGAAGATATGAGTCCTAAAGATTTACAAGCGTACAGCATTGTTGAAAATGAAAAAGTGAAACTGGAATTTGAAGGCAATATTGTTGTCGAAGGAGAAATTATTACAGGTTCAAGAAATCTTCATGGCGAAATTATCTTAATCAGTTTTAGGAATTGTACGGTAACGCACGGCGATGAAATTTTGTTTCAGCCGGAATGGGGAAATTACGATATGGCAATTGGTAAAAAAGTTGTTTCTGCTTTTTCAGGCCCGGCCGATGTCAATAGTTTTGATCTGATTAGCATTGTTCCGACAACAAAAACTATTAAAGCAAAACACACTAACGAACGTGACGAATTGGAAACTTTATACCAAAATGTTCGTTTGATTAGAGAGAATAAGAGTTCTAGCTCTGACTTAAAAACTGTTTTTCAAAAATTAAAAGAAAATCATTCTAATGACTGGCTTCTTTCTGTAGAGATTGCTGAGCTTTTGAAAGATTCAAGCGAAACTCAATTATTGCAGGAAGTTTTAAATCATTTAGATACTTTGAAAATAAAACGTCCTGAAGTGGCGCATTTGATTTCAGGTGGTTTGGATTTGATTTTTGAAGATGTTTTGCCACAAAGGCACTAAGACGCTAAGTTTTTTTTTCCATATCCTACTTAAGAAGGAATCGCATAACATTCTTTTGGCATAACCGAAAGCGTGATACGAAAAGACACGTCCAAACTTTATAAATACTGATTGTACGCAATTTTGTATTTTCACAATCTTGTATTTCCCACAATCTTGTATTTCCACAATCTTGTCATTCTGAGGAACGAAGAATCTTCGCGAGAAGCTCGACAATGATTGACGACTTACTTTATGGAGCTACTAACGAAGATTCTTCGTTCCTCAGAATGACAATATTGCGGGATTTTTTTTGCGGAGTTTCTTGCGAAGATTCTTCGTTCCTCAGAATGACAAGATTGCGGGGGATTTTTTTTGCGGAGCTACTTGCTAAGATTCTTCGTTCCTCAGAATGACAATATTGCGGGATTTTTTTTGCGGAATTCCTTGCGAAGATTCTTCGTTCCTCAGAATGACAAGATTGTGGATTTTTTTTGCGGAGCTACTTGTGAAGATTCTTCGTTCCTCAGAATGACAAGATTGAGAAAAAAACTTTGTGCCTTAGTGCCTTCGTGGCAAATTATAATTTAAGATCTTCAGTAAACTCATTTTCAGATTCAATAGTTTTTCCGTTGTATTGTAATTTCCATCCCATTGAATTGGTCAGGATTAAAATCTTAGACAATTCGCTGATTAAACGATTTTGAGCATTTGTTTTAAGAGAAGATTTATCGATTTTTTTGGCCAGATTGGCTTTTACCGATTTGTTGATTTTATTGTAATCATCTCCTGTAAAAGGGTTCAGTTTACTTTGCTCGACATCATAAAACTGAATGTCCGGATTTATGGTAATCTCTTCTTTTGGAATATTTAGAATGGTAATCGTTTTGTTTTTCTCGTCAATATCGTATTTCATTTTATGGAGATCATACGCTACGGTCACATTTGCATTTACGACAATTAGTGCTTTTTTCTCAAAAGAAATCATGTTCATTAAATATTTCTGCTGATTTTTATAGGTTATAACTTCAGAGAAATGTCCTTCGGTGACAACCAATTTTCCAACATTTAAGATTTGCTGCTGAATTAAATTGGTATTATAGTCGATTCCCTCGTCGTCATCTTTTTTGAATTGACAATATTTGAAAGCCAGAATAATGACTAAAACAATTACTGCGATACCTAAAATTCTCTTGATTAAATTTTGCATTCTCTTAAAATATTTTAGACCAATTTAGTTCTTTTTTTAGTCTTTTTGCCACGAATTAGTGCGAATTTTTATTTGTGTTTATTTATCTTTTCAAATTAAAAATTGATTTAATTCAAATTCAACTATAAAGAAATTTGTGCTAATTCGTGAAATTCGTGGCAAAAAAATAATTTAAAAAGGATATCCAATCGCAATATTCAGAATCAGATTGTCTTTTCGCCAGGGGCCGCTTCCAAAATTAATATCATCGATAATCCATCGTTGTCCGTCAGGAAGTGCAGGATTTCTAAGAGGAATTGCCAAATCGGTTCTTAATACTAAAAATGACAAATCAAAACGCAAACCTACTCCCGCTCCTACCGCAAGTTCTTTCATAAAATCTTTTGAAATTTCTGCTCCCGGTTTATTAGGATCTGCGTTAAGAAGCCAGATATTTCCGGCATCGAAAAAAACAGCTCCACGAACAACACTGAAAAGTTTTGCCCTGTATTCGGTATTAAATTCCAGTTTCAAATCTGCAGATTGGTCAGGAATATAATTTGTACTGGTCGTTTCAGGAACATAACTTCCAGGTCCTAAAGATCTTGCTCTAAAAGCACGAATACTATTGGTACCACCGACTACAAATTGTTTTGATGTTGGCAGCGTACTCGAATTTCCATATGCAAATCCGGCGCCTACAATTATTCTGCTCGCCAATTCGCTTTCTTTTCCTAATTTTAGATAATGCCTAAAATCAGTTTTTACTTTTACATATTGACTAAACGGAACATCGAATATTTTTATCGTATCGTTTTTCTTGATATTGGCACCTGTCACTAAACCTGTTATGTTTCCGGCCAGATCTAATTCACCATTAAAATAAATGGTATTTTTTCTACGCTTTTGCATTGTATTAGTGTACGTATAATTATATGTTGGCCCAAAAATCAATTGTTTTTCAATTACTTTTTCTAATGCCGGATCTGCTGCAATGTCAGCCAGATATTCAGGCGTTACATGATTCGGACTTACATACGTAATATCAATTACATTTAACTGATGTTCTTTTCTAATATTTTCTTTCCATAAATAACCGAATGATCCGTTAAACGAATTTAAGGCATATAATTGTGTTCTTTTTTGATATTCGTACCGCAAGGTCGCTTTGGTTCTTGGCACAAATTCGCTGTTTCCTTTTATATTAAATGGCGATATAAATCTCGGCCAGGTCAAACTGGTTTCGGCTCCAAGTTTATAAATATTTTTTCCTTTATTAGCTCCTCCCAACTGAAAATCAGCTCCTCCAAAAATAGATACAGTAAACAATTCTGCACCTTTAAAGAAGTTTCTGTTATTCCAGTTCACATTAATTTCAGAACCTGTATAACTTGCAGAATTTGTTTTTCCCAAGACCTCAACTCGTATAAACTTTTTCGGCAAAAGAGTTAAGTAATAATACGAGTCTAAGGTGTTTGGTATACTATCTGAAGGTTTAAATTCATTTTTTACGAAACTAAATGTTCCCAGATTTACAAATCGGTTTAATGTAAGATTATGATCTTTTCTGTTGTATAAATCTCCTTTTTTGAAATAAATAGTCCGGTCAAAAATTCTGGGTTTAAAAGTGTCAGCCGTATCAATAATCGTAAAATCATGATATTGTTTAATATCTTTTTTTCTGTAAACCACGCTGTCATTTGATAAAGAATAATTTGGGTACACAAATATCTTATCAATCTTATATGCTGTAAGTGCTTTTACCGGTGCTTCGTCTTTTATAACCAGTCTTATATTTACTTCATGATCTCCTT
The DNA here is from genome assembly GCA_004296145.1 of Flavobacterium sp. GTDB lineage: Bacteria > Bacteroidota > Bacteroidia > Flavobacteriales > Flavobacteriaceae > Flavobacterium. The sequence goes on along the minus strand of SEBM01000096.1, from coordinate 5,709 downwards.
TACTACTGTCTACTTTAGCCAGAATGTAATCGGGATTAAAATAAAAATATCCTTTTTCTTTTAATCTTGCATCTATTCTTTCTCTTTCGGCTTTTATAGTTTCCAAATCATATGGTCTTCCCACTTTTAGTAAACTTCTTCGGCTTGACCGGGCAATTATCTTTGACATTTTTAGAGAATCATCAGGAAAAATAACGCTTTTTATAATGTATTGCTTTTTTGGCGTTACTGTATATTCTGCTGTAACTCTTTTGTTTCTTACAGTTGAATCTGCGCTTACACGGGTTTTAAAATAACCACGGTTTTCTGCAAAATTTCGTAAAACAGACGAATTATAATCCAAATCGACTTTGCTGAAAAGTACCGGCGGTTCGCCCACTGTATTTCTTAGCCAATATCTAAATCCCTTTTCTTTTTTTGGTTCGCCGGCAATGTTATAAATCCATAATTTTGGGCGCAAACCAAGGATTCTTTTATTTGGTTTTGGCCTCAATAAATCTTTCATTTCGGCTTCAAGTGCTTTTCTGTCTTTCTTTTTTATAACAGAATCTTTTACGGTTACAGAACCGCCTGTATAGAGCAAATCGCCTTCCGGAAGATACTTGGTATTACTGCATCCAAAAACAAAAAATAAGGACAGCAATACAAAATACTTTACATATTGGGTTTCTATATGATTATGTTTTTTGCTCATTTCCTTTAATTTCATTTTCGGGTTGGTTTTCTTTTTTCTCTTTATCTTCCTTTTCTTTTTGTTTTCTTTTTTCTTTACGGAGTTTTTCTTCTCTTATCAATTCTCTTTCTTCTTCGGTACGATGAAAAAGCTCTCTGAATTTATTATAACTCATCGTGATCACAAAGGCAACTCCGGTTTCTACCACCTGACCTTCAACAGCAACCTGATATTGATTTTTTCTATAGGCACGAACCATATAACGCCCGTCTTTTGTAAGCTGATAATCAAGCGCAACGTCTCCGGCAATATTGGTACTTTCTTCGTTGGCGCGCTCCTGCCCTTCTACGCCAAAACTGCTTCCAACGGTAACTTTTAATCTGTCGTCGAGCAATCTTTTAGAAACTGCAACATTCAGATCGGTTCTGTTTTCCATTGTTCCGGACGTGTAATCTTCAGTAGAATCCAAATCAAAATTCACTTCAAAACCTGTTATCAGGTCACTTGCAAGATTATTTAATTGCTGCGAAAGAATTTTACTAACACTTTGTCTTGCCAGCGATTCTGCACTTGCACCGCCACTTTCGCTCGAAAAAGGATTTTCTCCCACAAATCGGCTCAATAATAAAAGCGCAAAAACCTGTTTGTTCAATTCAGCCGGATCTTGTTCTAACTGTTTTAGTTTTGTCTGCGTAACTTCTACAACATTTGATGAAACATTATAATTTCCGTCAGGTAAATTAATTCCAAACGAAATTTCAGGTTTCAGCAATTCGCCTTTCATGATCAATAAAGTCTCAAACGGAAGTTTTTGTTTGTATGTATTTTTAACCGCAGCACTTTCTGCAGAAAGCTGTGTTCCCAATAAATCAATTGGCGCGGCATCTACTTTATAAATTGCTGTAATGTTTACGTTTGCCATTGTTGGCTCTCCGTTCCAGGTAATAAAACTTCCTTTCTGAAGTTCGAATTTTCTTTTAATGCCGTTGAAGTTCATTTCATAAGCACCTTCATTAAACTCATATTTTCCTGTAAGCGTAGTTTTTCCGGATTTGTCAATTCCTCCAACAAGTTCGGCTTCTCCTTTTAATCGCAAATAATCACCGTTTCCTTTATCGATAATCAGATTCAGCTCGGCTTCTTTATCAATTGTGATTCCAACATTCACATCCAGACCTTTCAGCTCCGATTGATTCAGTTGATTTTTCATTTCAACCGTTTGTTTCAGGTACATATTGTCTTCATTGACAAATTCCACAATTCCTTCTCTGTCTGCGATTGAAGGATCTGATTGCGGCAAAACAACTGAGAATTTTGTCTCTTTATTAATTTTAATTGTACCGTCAATAACCGGACTGTCCAGATTTCCTTTTACGTTTAATTTGGTATCCAAAAATAAATCTCCGTAAAACAAATCATTGTCTTTTGCTTTTGAGTTTATCGCTCTAAAGTCATTTGCCTGAACAAGCAAATCAAAATTAAAATCGGTGAAATCTTTAGATTGAATATTTCCGTCAACAAATAATTCATTATCATTTTCGTCTAAAACAGAAAACCTATCAAATGAAATACTGCCATTATTAAACGTGATTTTTTCCTGCTTTATTTTAAAATAAGAGTTAAGCTGTGTCACTCTGAAAGCGGCATCATTAAAATTCAATTCTCCGTTAATATTTGGCTCCGTTGTGTTTCCTGTAAGTTTAAAATTCCCGGTTAAATAACCGCTTCCTTCTGTAATATTGTCCATACTGAAACCTTGTATACTTTTGATGTTCAGCTTATTTATGGCTACATCAAAATCAAAAGTTCCCGCGTCAAGCAAATAATCTCCGGTAAGTTTTAAATCATTTCCTTCGTCGCTCAATTGTACATCAGCGGCAAGCGTATTATTGGTTTTATTGTTGACTTTAATTTCCAGATCTCCGACTTTTTCTCCTTTAAAAGCAAAATCATCAATTTTTAAATCTGAAGTAAAAGTGGGACTTGTCATGACGTTTTCAACCAATGCATTACCGTTTATAAGTCCCTGCATCAATAATTTGTCTTTTTTGACAATGTTTAAAATCGTTTCTATATTAAAGTTTACAAAATCAACTTGTAGTGGCGCATTATTCTCCGTTCCCTGCGATTGAATTTTTAATTCATTTCCTGCATTGCTCAGATAAAATTTATTGATATAAAGCCTTTTATCGCCAAATTCAATTGCATTTTCAGGATCAATACCCCATTTTTCATAATTCAGAACGAAGTTTTCTGCATCGATTTTAAAAATGTTTTTAGCATTTTCGCTCGTCAGATTTCCGGCAACATAATATTGTTGTTTCTGTTTTGTATCCTGAACTTCAAGTGCATAAGTCAGAATATTATTTTCTACTTTTCCTGACAAACTTGTGAAAGGAATTTTTAGCGAACCGCTTTCAATTGTTGCAACTGAAACCGAATATTCTAAGGCATTTTCTTTTGCTTCAATATTAATTCTTCCGTCTGCAATTGTATTGCTGCCATATACAATTCTCGGAATCGTTCCTTTGACCTGAAGTGAATCTGTTTTATTATTATAATTTCCTGTAATCGTAAAAGGCTCCAGACCTTTTAATTTTGGTACAAGTTTAAATAATACTGGATCATTATCTACTTTTAAAGTAAATGCCAAACGCTGTTCATCTGATTCGTTATTTACTTTTGGAGTATGAAGATCAATATATTTAGAAATTGACTTTTTTATCGCAGATGTTAAAGTCGTCAACTTGTATTTTCCGGTCACTTCTGCTCTTAAAAATTGAGATGAAATTTTGATACTGTTGCTGTCTTTGTCGGCAAAAGCAATCACTCTGACAGAATCTAAAACAATCGGTTCTTCTTTTTGTAAAACCTGAATATTTGACAAGAAAACTTTTCCGTTAAGAAAATCAGGATTACTATTGGCGATGTCTGCATCTACATTTCCGCGCAGCTTCATTGGGCCGGCATGAAGATTTAGTTTTTCAAGATCTGCAATATCGAGATTCAGTTTCAATTTAACTGATGGATATTTGTCTTTTGTATCGCCACTTGCCGTTAAATCAAAATTCAGGTTCGGATCTTTCATTCCTGATTTTACAGCAAATGATCCGTTTTCTATATTTCCTTTTAAAGTTAAATCTTTGTACGTATATCTATTAAAAACGGCTTTCTGTACTAAACCATCAATCGCTGCATTCGCCGTTTTTGGATCTAAACCTTTTCCTTTTACTTTCGCTTTAAGCGAAATTTTTCCGATTGAATCGTTTTTAATTAATCGGCCTAAATTGAAATCTGCAAGCGAAACTGTCGCATCATATACTTCACGTTTTTTAAAGCGCTGATCAAACATTCCGTCTACTTTCGCATTTCCGAAACTACTGTTTAAAGCTAAATTTGTTTTGAAATTCTGAACTGAACCTTTAAATTTTCCTTTTAAATTTATTTGTGAAGGCAATTGAATATTTTTCGGAATTGTTCCTGCCGGCACAAACGTATTAATGTCTTTTGAAGTGCTTGAAAGATCTTTTATATCTAAATCATAATACGATTTCTGAGCATCCGGAAGCCCTTTTATTTTCCCCGAAAAGGAAACTTTTGTAGAACCGATTCCGCTCATTTCAAATTTCGGAATATTCAAATCTTTTACTTTTCCGTTAATTCGGGTATTCAGATACAAAATCGCATTTGGATTACTTTTAAACGGATTTTGATTTTGTAAAGAAGGAACAAAAAGTATAATATCTTTAAATCCGATTTTTGACTGATTTAAATTGGCATCCAGAGAAAGATTTCCGATGTTCTTTGAAAGTGATGCAATTGACGGATAACCCACTTTTATCTCGTTTTGAAGCAACGTTTGTGGCGTTCTCAAATACAAATTATTCAGATAAGCATTTTTTGGCCCATAAAAGAAATCGGTTTTAAGGGACTGAATCGCTAAACCGCTTTTATCGTTTACCGTTAATTTTTTTATGTTTCCAGAAATAGTATCATTTCCGTAATACAATTTTTCGGCTTCAAAATTGAATTTATTCAAATCAAGATGTTTGTAATCAATTCCTTTAGAAACAGGATTTGATTGCATATCATCAAATTTAAATGCAATATTTTCCAGATCGACATCATTTAGTTTTACTTTCCAACCTGTTTGTTTTATTGCTGTGCTGTCGAGACTTGGCGTTTGGATCTGCTTATCTTTTGCACCCAGTCGTAAATTTCCTTTAAGATTTTTAATTTGAAAAGTATCAAAATCCAAAAGCTGTTTATTAAGATCGATTTCATTGAATCTAATCTGGAATCTTTGTTGTCATATAAAATATTGATTTTAGACAAAGAGATTTTGTCTAATTTTAATTTAAAGTCTTTTCTTTTCGAAATTGTATCAACAGTCTTTACAGAAACCACAGCAATTTGTTCTACAACATCCTGATTCAAAACTAATTTCAATCCGCTTAAATCAATATTCGGAATATTGAAATTCATTTTATCCAGATCAAATTCTTTAAATCGGGTATCAAAATGAGTTAAGTTTACTTTGATATCATTTTTAGAAAAATCATCTTTAAAATTGAATTTGATATTGTCCAGATTAACTTTTACAACAGATATTTTAAAAGGTTTGCTATCAGGATCTTTTGGCTTTTTTTCTTTTGATTCGAATGCTTTTATGATATAATCGAAGTTGAAAACGCCTTTTTTATCTCTCGAAATATTAGCTTTTGTATTTTCTAAGGAAACTGAATTGATTTCGAGTTCGCTGCTAACTAGTTTAAACAAGTCCACATCGACCACTAATCGTTTGCCTGCCAGTAAAGTATCTTTTTTTTGATCTTCAAAATAGAAACCTTCCAGAACTACATCTTTAGGAAATTTGATTAAGATTTTGTCTAATGCAACTTTGGTTTTTATCTTTTTATGGAGGTAGGTTATCGCCTTATCCTTAGCAAAATTCTGGATGGACGGAATCTGAATTAAAATCGTAACGAGAAGTAAAAGTGCTACTACAGAAACCACGCACCAAAGCAGTACACGTA
>SEBM01000629.1 GCA_004296145.1 Flavobacterium sp. | reverse complement strand
AACTTAAATATATAGTATATGATGCAAAAAGTCTCGCCTTGGAGCGCAACAGCGCAGAAAGATATTGAAAGCAGCGAAGTCCTGCTCGAAAAAGAAGTTTGCAATTATACCTATCAGATTTGCAATACCGGAGATTCAATCTGGGTAGTTGCAGTTTGGCCTGATACCGGAAAAATGGCTTTTCGTTGTGCATTTGGCATGAATAGTATTTTTGAAGTTTCTAATCTTTTTGAAGATGAAGATGTTATACTTATACAATTAAAAACAAGATTAGGAAAATACGAAATCCGTATTTCTTTTCCTGACCCTTTACAGCCATTATTACATTATAAAACAACGTTCAAAGCAGATTCACCACTTATGATTCCGTTTTGGCCACGTGATATTGTTCCGTTAACTAAAAACGGTAATATTATCAATACATCCGGAAAAGTTCATGTGCACCAGACAGGTGCCAGATCTGGTTTATTGCTGGCCAGTATGAGCAAGCCAAAGACAGGAACTGTTTTTTATTTCCAGAATCTTAGTTCACTTTCAGGATATTGCAAGGCAACAAAAACTTCGCTTGAAGAATCTGTTGGCGGAGAATGGCCGGAAATAGGATTTAAATTACCCGAAACCGACGAATATCCTTTACCAATCGGAAAGTCCTATATCATTTCAGATGCCTACGTATTGTTAGGAGAAAATGTAGCCGAAAATGAAATCCAATTATCGCGTCTCTATCTGGATCAACTTGCTGTTTTATACAACGTTATTCCGCATCCGGAACCAAAATACAATGACTGGCCTGAAATAGCGCAAAATGTTCTTAGCGATTTACATCTGAATAAAGGCTGCTGGACACAAACAAATGGTGTGGCTTATCTCAATGCCTATCTCTGTGATTATGCTACACCGGCAGAAAGTATGGTGCAACTTGCTGTTTTGACACCGTTGGTAGAATATCAAAGATGGAGTGGTGAAAATCATCCTCTTTTTGAGGAATTAAATTCTGGAATTCCCGCTTTTTATGATCCAAAAATAAAATGCATAAACCGATGGCTGCCTGAGCTTCATAAAGATCTGGATGAATCTGAAGAGCAAAAAACAGAAAAAGTGATGGATTCCTGGTATCTTCATCATCCTTTGATGAACCTTACCAGACTTGCTATTGACGGCAGTAAAGTGGCCGAAAAACTGGTATTGGACTCTGTAGATTTTGTAATTAATATTGCGCATCATTTTAAATATGAATGGCCGGTTTTTTATAATTTGGAAACTCTTGAAGTCGTAAAAAAAGAAACCGAACCGGGAAATGGAGGTGAAAAAGATGTTCCCGGATCTTATGCTCATTTGATGTTGCTGATCTTTCGCCTGACGAAAAATAAAAGATACCTGCATGAAGCTGAAAGAGCGGCCAAAACTATGACCGGACTTGGTTTTGAAGTTTTTTATCAGGCCAATAATACTGCATTTGCCGCTTGTGCACTTTTAGAATTGTATAAAATCACCAACAAGCAACAATATCTGGAATCGAGTTATTTATGTCTGGCCGGAGTTCTTAAAAATGTTCAGCTTTGGAATTGTGGGTATGGTTTTGGAAAAAATTACAATAGTTTCTTTGCTGTTTTTCCATTAAATGATGCTCCCTATACGGCGGCATATGAAGAAATGGAAGTTTATGCAGCGTTATCACACTATTTAATAGAAGCCAAAGATGTTGCTATTTTGCCTTCTTTACGAATACTGATTCCTGAATTTGTAAAATATGCAGTTGGTCGTATTTCTTCTTATTATCCGTCTTTATTACCAAAAGAAATGCTTTCTGACGAAGTTAAAACGGGTGAAATACAAAAAAACTTATGGGTTCCTGTTGAAGATTTATATTCGGGATGGGAACAAAGCGGACAAGTTGGCCAGGAAGTATATGGCGCCGGAATTGCATTTGGTGTTGTGCCGAGACAGTATCTAAAAGTAAATGAAGACTTTATGATATTTATTGATTATCCCGTTACACAATTTAGTAAACGCGGAAATTCTGTTAGCATACTTTTGGATGGAAATCAGGATATGAGCTGTAATTTGAAACTGATCTGGCTTTCAAAAAACAAAATAAAACCAACAATCACTCAGGAGAAAAAAATTCTCAATCCTTCATACAAAAAAATAGAAAGCATGGGATTTATTGCAAATGGAAAAGGATTGATAAAGATAAAGTGGTAAAACACTGTAATTATACAAGTTAACTAAGTAATTCTATAAACATACATTTCTATTTTAAAGTACTTTTGGAACAGTAC
>SEBM01000628.1 GCA_004296145.1 Flavobacterium sp. | reverse complement strand
ATTTGAAGTTGTTCCAAAAATAATTGCTGCTTTAAAAGCACATAAAGGTTAATATAAATTTGTCATCCTGAGCTTGTCGAAGGATTTGTTGAAGATATTTCGACAGGCTCAATATGACAGTCAGATTCTATGAAGAAAGTAAAACTCGATATAGTTGGTTTATCATATAGCCAAACACAGTCCGGAGCTTATGCCCTTGTCTTAGGCGAGGTGAATGGACGTAGACGTTTGCCTATTATTATTGGTGCATTTGAGGCTCAGGCAATTGCTATTGAAATTGAGAAGATGACTCCTACCCGTCCGCTCACACATGACCTTTTCAAAACGTTTGCTCAAGCTTATCATATAGAAATTCAAGAAATTATTATTTATAATTTAGTTGATGGTGTTTTCTTTGCCAAATTAATTTGTAGCGACGGAGAAACCACCCAAGAAATTGATGCTAGAACTTCGGATGCTATAGCCTTAGCTGTTAGATTTAACGCTGTTATTTATACCTACGAATTTATTTTATCTTCTGCTGGAATTGTAATAGAAGGAAATGATTTTCTATTCTTAGAAAACATGGATTCGATTACTAAAGAACAAAGTACCGAAGATATGCCTACTTCTATTCCAGTTTCTGGTTATCAGGGTTTAACTGACGAGGAACTACAACAAAAATTAGAAGAAGCATTAGCGGAAGAGGCTTACGAAAAAGCCGCTCGTATAAGAGATGAATTAAATAAAAGAAATTCATCTTAATTATCTAATAATTTTTGCCTTTTATCCCAATTGTTGAAAAAACAACTAAACAATCACGTTTTTGTCCACAATTTTATTGCCTATATAGTTATTGTTTCAAAATAATTATAACTTACAGCTACTTTTGAAACTAAACAAAACTAGCTTATATGAATATCAAGTTTCGCTTAACCGTAGTCAGTTTTATGCAATTTTTTGTGTGGGGAGCTTGGTTAACTACATTAGGAAGTTATGGCTTCGGAATTAAGCATTGGTCTGGAGCAGAATTTGGTGCGGTATTCACGACATTGGGTATTGCATCCCTAATAATGCCAGCTTTGATGGGAGTAATTGCAGATAAATGGATTAGTCTGCAGAAATTATATGGTATGCTACATATTTCTTATGGTATAGTATTATTTTTCCTTGCTCAAACTAACAATCCAACAAGTTTTTTTTGGGTCTTGTTGTTAGGAATGTGCTTTTACATGCCAACATTGTCACTTTCAAATTCATTATCATATACAATATTAAAAAACAACAACTTCGATGTTATAAAAGTTTTCCCTCCTATCAGAGTTTGGGGAACCATAGGATTTATTGTAGCAATGTGGATTACCAATCTTTTTAGTGATGAGTTATCACCTTGGGCATTTGGAAAGGAATTGGGAGAGAGTGTTTCGCATATTACTGGCAATATCTTGAATGCAAATCAATTTTATTTTGCATCAATCGGCGCTTTGTGTTTAGGATTATATTCGTTTTTTCTTCCTGATTGTCCGCCACAAAAAACACATGATAAAGGTTCTTCATTAAGTAAACGTCTTGGTCTTGATGCATTTAAACTATTTGCAAATAGAAATATTGCATTATTTTTTATTTTTTCGATGCTTTTAGGTGCCGCACTTCAACTTACCAATATGTATGGAGATACTTTTTTAAAGGATTTTCAAAACGTACCTGGGCAAGGTGATTCAATAGTCGTTAAATACTCAACCATAATCATTTCAATTTCTCAAATTTCTGAAACTCTTTTCATACTAGCAATACCATTCTTTTTGAGAAGATTTGGAATTAAGAATGTAATGCTAATTAGCATGTTTGCATGGGTATTGAGGTTCGGACTATTCTCTATTGGTAGTCCCGCAGGAATAGGAATGGCAAGCATCGTAATGTCTAACATAATTTATGGAATGGCATTTGATTTTTTCAATATATCTGGTTCGCTATATATTGAAACTTCAACTGATTCAAAAATTCGTTCTTCAGCACAAGGTTTATTTATGATGATGACAAACGGTTTTGGAGCTATGATAGGAAGTTCTCTTAGCGGATTTCTAATCGGCAAATATTTCACAGAGGCTAACGGATTTAAAGATTGGAGCAATATATGGTTGACATTCTCAATCTACGCTTTAGTAATCACAGTATTATTTATGTTATTCTTTAAACACAAACATACCAGAGCAGAAGTTGAAGCAATTGAAAAGATAAGCCATTAATTAATCCCGATTCCCTTTTATATCAATGTCATCCGTAAAACTTAGAAAAGAAAAAGACT
>SEBM01000095.1 GCA_004296145.1 Flavobacterium sp. | reverse complement strand
CTTTTATAGATTTAAAAAAAGCCGATGGTTGCCTCTCTCCTAAGGTCAATTTGGTCTAAGCAAATCTAACCTATTCAGCAAAGTATCATATAAGGCGAGTAGGATGGTCCTACAACCGTGGCCCTCAGCTTACGGAAAAGAGTACCCTAGCAATGAAGCCCCAAGAAATTTTCCAAGTCGCATCTCGGTCCGGCTATGTGCGAATTGCACCAGGCCTTTCGCTTTCAAGCCAGAAGTCAATTCAAGAGGAACAAAAAATTTGGGGTCGAGACGATCCTAACAAAACATTGGATTTAAATTCTCACCCTTTTTGGATCGCGACCGATGATCGTAAAAGTCTGTTGGGGATTCGTGACGAGAGAGATTTAAAGCAGTTCTTGAATATTGACCAAGAACAATCATGTGAAGTTAAGCCCCCTTTGATGTCGTCGTCATTTTCACTGCTTTTTTAACCTATTAAAAAATAAAATTTGGTGGTTTTGTATCCAAGGATGGAACTGCATATAGCTAAGCACTGCTATTACGGCACTCAATATTGGTTAAAACTAAATATTGGTATGACTGCGCTAACCGCCGCGCATTTTTAAAAATCTTAATAAATGTAGCCCATCCTACTTAGCGCCAAAAAAATATACTTTGCAGAGTCCGTGTCGGGAAAATAACTCATCTCGCGATAGCTGAGCTTTTTTTCTAAATTGTATTTCCGCTTTAGAGCTTTACCAGACGAAGGTTTCGCAAAACGTACGGGCGATTTTAGAGGCAGTTTTGCCTTCTTTACAGAGAATTTTAAAAATCCGATTGAGAAAAAACAGAATGAAGATGTTTTATCGGAATTAAAAAACCTCATCCAGCCTTATATTTTAAGACGAACTAAAGAACAGGTTTTAAAAGATTTACCAGAATTAACCGAACAGATTTATTACTGCGATATGGATCCTGAACAGGAAAAATTATACGAACAGGAGAAATCTAAAGCCCGTAACTTTTTATTAAAAACCGATGGAACGGGTCCGGATAAAATCAGTATTATCAACACTTTAATGAAGTTACGACAACTGAGTAATCATCCGAAAATGGTCGATCAGGAATCTGAAATTGATTCGGGGAAATATATTACCGTTACGAATTATCTGGAAAGTCTTGTGAAAGGAAAACAGAAAACAATCATTTTCAGTTCGTTTGTTACTAATTTGAATTTCTATACTGATTGGTGTAAAGAAAATAAAATCGGGTTTTGTGAAATTACGGGAGAAACTCCGGCAAGCAAAAGAGAACAACAGGTAAAACAGTTTCAGGAAAACGAAGAACCTTTACTGTTTTTTATTTCGCTAAAAGCGGGTGGCGTTGGTTTGAATATTACAAAAGCGTCTTATGTTTTGTTTCTGGATCCGTGGTGGAATCCTTTTGCAGAAAAGCAAGGAGTTGGGCGAGCGCATAGAATCGGGCAATTAAATAAAGTGAATGTGATTCGTTTTATTTCGAAAAATACGGTTGAAGAAAAGATTATTAAACTTCAGGAAAACAAAAAGTTGCTGTCAGATTCACTTTTAGAAGAAAGTTATATTAATGACGAAATCGAAAATAATCTGGAATATATCCTGAGTTCTTAGGCAAATTGTTTTAGCAACCAATAAATTGGAATCTTATTGCGTTATATAAATTATTATATTTACAATCTTACAACGCAATAAGATGCCAAAATTTTTGTTTCAAAAACTTCTTCTGATTTTTATTTTTACTTCGGCAGCAGCTCAGGAAGTACAAACAGAAGTTGCTCCACCTTATAATATTAAAACTGTAACGTTTGTACAAAACGGAAGCAATGTTGTTCCCATATTTGAACTGGGTTCTACTTTTGAATTGCAGTTCGATGATTTATTTGGTAATGAAGCTAATTATTATTTTGAAGTTACACATTGTGATTATAACTGGAGGCCAACTGATATTCCAAAAACAGATTATGTACGCGGTTTTGACAATCAAAGAATTACCGATTATTCTAATTCCTTTAATACCCTTCAGGTTTATTCGCATTACAGACTGGCTTTTCCGAATCAGTTTACGACACAATTACGAATTTCCGGAAATTATATGCTTAAAATCCTGAATGAAGACAGAGAAGTTGTTTTTTCCAGAAAGTTTATTTTATTTGAAGAACATTCAACTGTTGCCGCTCAGGTAAAAAGAAGTCGTAACGTCAGCAATATTGACTATAAACAAAACCTTGATTTTTCTATAGTTTCTAACGATATTGTTTTTCAGACTCCGTTACAAAACGTAAAAGTGCTTTTATTGCAAAATGGAGATTTTAGTACTAGTATTAAAAATATTGTTCCGCAATATACTTTAGGAAATCAATTGGTATATAAATACGATAAGGAAACACAGTTTTGGGCCGGAAACGAATTTTTATATTTTGAAAATAAAGATATTCGGGCTGCCAATAATAATGTGGGGAAAGTAGGCTCAAACAGTGATATTTATAATTCTTATTTGTATACCAATCAGGCAAGAGGAAATCAGATTTATACTTTGTATGAAGACGTTAACGGAAACTTTGTGGTTAAAAATATAAATGGATCCAACCAGGAAATTGAAGCAGATTATGCCTGGGTTTATTTTAGTGTTTCTGCCCCTACTTTCAGATCTTCGAGCAAGGATATTTATATTACCGGAATGTTCAACAATTATAATCTTACGCCGGAATATAAAATGGACTATAATACAGACAAGGGAGTTTTTGAAAAAGCGGTTATGATCAAACAGGGTTTTACAAATTTTGAATATAAAATTGCAGACAAAAAAGGAACGATTGATTATGAAAATGCGATTGACGGGAACTTTTATCAGACTGAAAATGAGTACACCATTTTGGTTTATTACAAGCAAACTTCTGATCGTTATGAGAGAGTTATCGGAAAAGGAAATGCTAACTCTATCAATATAGTCAATTAAAAGATTGTTAAGGTTTTTAAACGAATGTTTTTTTTCGTAACTTTGCCGATATAACGCACACATATATACTACTTTAGGATGGTTTCTCAAATTACAAGAGGCATAAAAATATCTGTTTTAACTAGTTTTGAAGGTACTTACTTCAAGAACTACAAGATTCATTTTGCTTTTAGTTATGTTATTACTATCGAAAACCACAGTAAAGATTCAGTTCAGTTAACTTCCCGTCACTGGGAAATTTTTGATTCTTTGAATGATATTGAAGTTGTCGACGGAGAAGGCGTTATCGGAAAAAAGCCGGTTTTAAAACCTGGTGAAAATCACACTTACAGCTCTGGTTGTTTATTATCGTCTCCTTATGGCGCTATGAAAGGTCATTTTAATATGATTAATTTCACCACTACAAAAACATTCAAAGTAATTGTTCCTACTTTTAGAATGTGTGCTCCTTTTGCTTTAAATTAATACTAAAGTTAAAACTATATTCCTTATAGTTATCTTATTCATAAAATTACCAAATTATTAATTTATCCTTTGTACTTTTGTGCAGCGTTAGATTATTCGTAACAAATTAAATTTTCTGACCCTCAAATTTGTCTAATTCACTAATTTTAAATAACATGCTAAAAGGATTCTTTCATGTACCAAAAGCGGTAAACGAGCCAGTTAAAGGTTACGCACCGAACTCACCAGAAAGAGCTGCTGTTCAGGCGGCGTATACTACAATGTGGAACTCTCAAATTGATGTTCCTTTATACATTGGTAGTGAAGAAATCAAAACTGGAAACACTAGAAATATTACAGCACCACACGATCACAAACATGTGGTTGGGAAGTATCACTTAGCTGAAAAACAACATATCGAAAAAGCAATTGCTAATGCACTTGAATCAAGAAAAGCATGGGCAAACATGGCATGGGAACAACGTGCCGCTATTTTCTTAAAAGCAGCAGAACTTATCGCTGGTCCTTACAGAGCTCGTATTAATGCAGCTACAATGATCGGACAATCTAAAAATATTCATCAGGCAGAAATTGATGCTTCTTGTGAATTGATCGACTTTTTACGTTACAACGTAGAATTTATGACTCAAATCTACAACGATCAGCCAAAATCTGATTCAACAGTTTGGAACCGTTTAGAGTACAGACCTCTTGAAGGATTTGTTTACGCAATTACTCCTTTTAACTTTACTGCTATCGCTGCCAATCTTCCTGCAAGTGCTGCAATGATGGGGAACGTTGTGGTTTGGAAACCAAGCGACAGCCAGGTATTTTCTACAAAAATTATTTTAGAAGTTTTTAAAGAAGCTGGTGTTCCTGACGGCGTTATCAACGTAGTTTTTGGTGATGCATTAATGATTACAGATACTGTTTTGGCAAGCCGCGATTTTGCGGGTGTTCACTTTACAGGTTCAACTCACGTATTTAAAGATATCTGGGCAAAAATCGGAGCAAACATTCATAACTATAAAACATACCCAAGAATTGTTGGTGAAACTGGTGGTAAAGATTTTATCATTGCACACCCAAGCGCAAACGTAAAACAAGTTGTTACAGGTATTACTCGTGGAGCTTTCGAATTTCAAGGACAAAAATGTTCTGCAGCATCAAGAGCTTATATTCCACAAAGTTTATGGCCAGCTGTAAAAGAACAATTAATTGCTGATGTAAAATCAATGAAAATGGGTTCTCCGGAAGATTTCGGTAACTTTATTACAGCAGTTATCCACGAAGGTTCTTTTGATAAATTGGCAAGCTATATTGATCAGGCTAAAAAAGATGCTGATGCTGAAATCATCGTTGGAGGAAATTATGATAAATCTGTTGGATACTTTATTGAGCCAACGGTTATTGTAACTACAAATCCTAAATATACTACAATGGAAACCGAATTGTTCGGACCAGTAATTACTATATATGTATACGAAGATGCAAAATGGGAAGAAACTTTAGAATTAGTAGATACTACTTCTGAGTATGCTTTGACAGGAGCAGTTTTCAGTCAGGATCGTTATGCTATTGAAGTAGCTACTACGAAATTGCAAAACGCTGCAGGTAACTTCTATATTAATGATAAACCAACAGGAGCTGTTGTAGGAATGCAACCATTTGGCGGAGCAAGAGCTTCAGGAACAAATGATAAAGCTGGTTCTGCATTAAACTTATTGCGTTGGGCTTCTCCTAGAACTATCAAAGAAACATTTGTAACTCCAGAAGATTACAGATATCCATTTTTAGGATAATTAATTATTCTAAAAAATAGTAAAGCCGGATCTAAAATTTAGATCCGGCTTTTTTTTGTATAATATTTCAAAGTCAGACAATTTACCAAAAAAAATTCTGTAGTTAAAATCATGATTTACAACTGTTTTACTCATACAAAATACTTAAAATTAAAAATTGTAGTAATTTTCTTATTTTATTGAATTTCAAACACATACGTGTATCAAAAAACTTATTCTGTTATTTTAAAAACTTATTGTAGTATATCTGAAGTTATGCATACCTATAAATTTGCCAACGCAATTAAACAATAAAAGTTTGCCTGATTAATATACTAAATACAATGAAAAACTTAAAAAGAACACCGGAAATAATTGTTCAATCCAATAGCTTAGGACATAAAATTGATTTTAAATGGACTGCTAAAAAAATGGAAAAACTTATAGATCCGATTGATGGAAATGATGAGCTTGATAAAACATTAAACAAAATTAGTCACAAAGCATCAATTGGACTTACAGCTTCTTTATTAGAATGGGTTTATTGGCGCTTCAAAGGATATTCAATTATTTCTGAAGATATTAAGCATCGTGTTGAAGCTCTTTGGCTTTCCATCGAAAATCCGGAAAATACATATCCTTTAGTTTTTGACACTGAACTGGACGCGCCTGCAACTGGTTTTATAAATGGTCCTATATGGGTAGCGCTTATGAATGTAAGGATGATTGATTTATTATACAAAAAAGGATCACCATTGCTACAAAGTGAACTGGTTGGCTTAGTATTACTGATAAGACATATAACACCAAAGAGAAAAATTTTTGACAAATGGTTTGAAAATACGATCTATAAGCTGGAAGAGCAATTTCCTAATCAAAATATACAAATTGATTATTCAGAAGAAACAATATATGATGCATTTGCTGAACCCAAAATTTGCCGTGAATTTTTCTTTACAACAGATTTTGATTACAATGTCAGGTCATCAAGCTTTGCTTTAAAAGAATTCATTTCGAATATCGATTTTACTTGTAATCCATATTGCAATGAAACGAAAAAATTTGCAAATGCATAACAATGAGAAAAAACAATAAACGCGGGTTATTTTTTTAAGGGGTTAAATAAATTCATCCGTTAAAACCACAAGTGTAGGGCTTGTGGTTTTTTTATTTCAAAATCGGAATAAAAAAAAGAGCCCGAAAAGAAATTCTCTTCGGGCTCTTTTTTTAAGCTTTAAACTTCAAAGGCAAATGCACTACTTTTTTAGTTTCAAAAAATTCATCTTCAAAAATTGTCGACAAATCATATAATGTTGCTTTTGGAAAATCTTGCAATTCCTCAGTTAAATCGCCACCTTTAAGATAAAGAATTCCGTTTTTTAAAGTATGCTTGTTTTGTTTCTTGATTTTATCTTTAATCCACGATACAAAATCAGGCATATTGGTCACGGCACGGCTTACTATAAAATCAAAATCACCTTTTGCATTTTCGGCACGTAATTGTTCTGCTTTTACGTTTTTTAATTCTAATGCATCAACAACGCCCTGAACCACTTTTATTTTTTTTGCAATAACATCAATCAAGTAAAAACGGGTCTCAGGAAAAAGAATTGCTAACGGGATTCCGGGAAATCCACCGCCAGTTCCAACATCCAAAACTGTTGTTCCGGGTTCAAACTTCATGATTTTTGCAATTCCTAAAGAGTGCAAAACGTGTTTTGTATATAAGGCATCAATATCTTTTCTCGAAATAACGTTGATTTTTTCATTCCAATCGTGGTATAAAAAATCTAATTTTTGAAATTGTTCGATTTGAATGTCAGTCAAATCAGGAAAATATTTCAGAATCTCATCCATTGCTCTATTTTTTTAACAAAAGTAATACTTTACGATTGAAATATTTAACTCAATTTTGCAAATTGAAAATTTATAATAATTACCTTTGAAAACTATTTAAAATAATTATGAATAACACCGCACCTACATTTGCAAGGCAAGACAATCTGAAGTTTTTCAGAACACTTAACTCACGGGTAAACAATTACTTTAAAGAGAATAACATTCAGAAAACCGGAAACTGGAAACTGCATTTAAAAGCTGTAATCCTTTTTGCTGTTTTCTTAACACCTTACTTTTTAATTCTTACAATTGAGATGCCGTTTTGGCTTATGTTACTTTTATCGATAGTGATTGGTATCGGAATGGCAGGTGTTGGTATGAACGTAATGCACGACGGAAATCACGGATCATATTCGAACAAAAACTGGATTAATAAATTTATGGGAGGAACCATTTATGTTCTGGCAGGAAACGTTTATAACTGGCAGGTACAACATAATGTTTTACACCATACTTATACTAATATTCCCGGTCATGACGAAGATCTTGATGCAGGAAGAATTATTCGTTTTACAAAACATGCCGAGTGGCATAGTTTTCACCGTTTTCAGCATTATTATTCTGTTTTCTTATATGGTTTATTGACTTTTAACTGGGCGATAACTACCGATTTCAAACAGATGCGTAATTATCTGAAAAGAAAATTATCTTATGGAGAACCAAAAAACCCAAAAATTCTTTGGACAACATTAATAATTACTAAAGTTATATATGTATCAATCTGGATTGTTTTACCATTGGTAATCGGAATTACCTGGTGGAAAGTCCTTCTTGGTTTTTTTGTAATGCATTATACTGCCGGATTAATTTTGAGTGTTGTGTTTCAGTTAGCACACGTTGTAGAAGAAACTACAAATCCTTCTCCAAACGAATTAGGCGAAATGGATAATACCTGGGCTATTCACCAATTGTTTACTACAACCAATTTTGCACCAAGAAATGCAATTGTAAACTGGTATACCGGAGGATTAAACCACCAAATCGAACATCATATTTTTCCAAATATCAGTCACATTCACTATGGTAAAATTGCAAAAATCGTAAAAGAAACTGCAAAGGAGTGCAACTTACCGTATTATGAATACAAAACAATGGGAAGTGCGATTGTCGCTCACTTCAAACATTTGCGTGATCTTGGAATGAAACCTGAATTATCTGTTTAAACTAAAAAAAAATCTATTAATAATTAACCTTCCTTAAACAACACAGCAAATTTAAGGACATTCAAAATTTTTATAATGAATCATATTCTTTCGGACAGAATCAACAATCTTGCGACATCGCAAACATTAGCAATGGCTGCTTTGGCACGTGAATTAAAAGCACAAGGAAAAGACATTATCAGTTTAAGTTTAGGTGAGCCTGACTTTAACACTCCTGATTTTATTAAAGAAGCCGCTAAAAAAGCAATCGACGATAATTACAGTACATATTCTCCGGTTGATGGATATCAGGATTTAAAAGAAGCAATCTGCAGAAAATTCAAAAGAGACAACGGATTAGAGTACAAACCAACTCAAATCGTAGTTTCTACAGGAGCAAAACAATCATTATACAATATTGCACAAGTAATGCTAAACGATGGTGACGAGGTTATTTTACCGGCACCATACTGGGTTTCTTATTTCGAAATCGTTAAACTTTCTGGCGGAGTTCCAGTTGAAGTACCAACTTCTGTAGAAACAGATTTCAAAATTACACCAGAACAATTAGAAGCTGCCATCACACCAAAAACAAAAATGATGTGGTTCTCTTCTCCATGTAATCCTTCGGGATCTGTTTACAGCAGAGAAGAATTGACAGCTTTGGCAAAAGTGTTAGAAAAACATCCAAATATATATGTAGTAGCTGACGAAATTTATGAGCACATCAATTTCTCAGGAACTTTCTGCAGCATCGGTTCAATTCCGGGAATGTTAGAAAGAACAATCACTGTAAACGGAGTTGCAAAAGCATTCGCCATGACAGGGTATAGAATTGGTTACATCGGAGCTCCGGAATTTATCGCAAAAGCCTGTACAAAAATTCAGGGACAAGTAACTTCTGGTGCAAATTCTGTGGCACAAAGAGCTACAATTACAGCTGTAGATGCAGATCCAAGCGTATTGAACGAAATGGTTCAGGCTTTCCACGGTCGTAGAGATTTAGTTGTAGGTTTATTAAAAGAAATCCCTGGCGTAAAAATCAACGTTCCGGAAGGAGCATTTTACGTATTCCCAGACGTTTCTTCTTTCTTCGGAAAAACTTTAAGAGGAACTGAAATTAAAGATGCAAACGACGTTTCGATGTATCTTTTAGCAGAAGCAAATGTTGCAACAGTAACGGGAGATGCTTTTGGGAATCCAAATTGTATCCGTTTCTCTTACGCGACAAGCAACGATATTCTAAAAGAAGCATTACGCAGAATCAAAGAAGCTTTAACAGCTTAATCAGATTCAAAATTATATACAAAGCCTCAGGAAATTCTTGAGGCTTTTTTTATGGGCGTGTCCCTCCGGGCCGGGCTATCCGTTACAAGTCCTCGCACTTCCTTCGTCAGGCTGTGGGCTTTCCACTGCTATCCCTCACGCAAACGATAAACAAAAAAAAATCTTTTCCAAAAGGAATCTGCTTTTGATCAATTAAAATCTGCAGGAACTTTTATCTTTCAAAATTCCCATTCTACAATATTATAAACAACTGCCGTAATTCTGTAAGACATAACGCTTTATAAAATCCCAACTTTGTATTATACATTAATTAATAAAAATTATAGTCATGATACACACAGATGAAACCACAAAAGAAGCAGTAAGTACATTAGAAGGATTAATTTCAATTCTTGAAGACGGAAAACTAGGATATACAAATGCTGCAGAACATGTAGAAAACCAATTGATTAAAACTGACTTTCTGGAATACGCACGCCAACGTGCTTTATTCATAGTAGAATTACAAGACGAAATCAACAAACTTGGAAAATCAACCGATACTGCAGGCGGTGGACCATTAGGAGCGTTACACCGTGCATGGATTGATATTAAATCATCTTTCACTAGTGGTGATACTGAAGCAATAATCAATGCTTGTATTACCGGAGAAGAAGCTGCAATTGAAAAATACAAAATGGCGTTAGAAAAAAATGAACTTGAACAAAGTCAGGTTTCTATTGTTTCAAAACAATTAAATGCAATTGAAACAACTTTAGCAAAAATTAAATTGAAAAAATCGATTTAACTTTTTTAGATCTTTTGATTGAAAAAAAAAACTTCTCAGTTTCAATGAAACTGAGAAGTTTTTTTTTTCACAAATCTAAAAACATGATTGGATTTTTTTAGAATTTATTTGTGAATATAAA
>SEBM01000094.1 GCA_004296145.1 Flavobacterium sp. | reverse complement strand
CTTGCATCTTCTGCTTTTAAATTTAATTCCGTTTTTGATTTATCATTAGCTATCAGACTAAATTTTTTCGAATTTACATTTAGATATAATTTAGAAAAATCCATACTGGTAAAAGTAATGTCGTCTAACATAACTTCCTGAATAGCATAAACAGCGGCTTCGTTTTTGGCGATAACATTTTTAAGGGAATTGGTATACGTTACGCGAACAATTAGTTTTTTAAAAATCGTACTTTCTTTAGAAGTGTACAAACGCAGCGTTCTGTCTCTCAAATCCATTCCGATAATATCATGTAAGTTATCGTCGGCTTCAATTTTAATTTCGTTTTTTTCGCCTTTCGTAAGATAAACTTCAAGATTATCATCGGCTTCAATACCATCGAATTCCCCAACTTCCTTAACAGAAGTAGTTACGACTTTAGATCCTTTAATTTTTTCTCTCTTTTGAGCAAAGCTTAATGTTGTGACTAATAATAACAGGAGTAAGGCTGTATTCTTTTTCATTAATTCTATGTTTTGATTTTAGCAAATATAAAAAAATCATCCACTTTGGGTGAATGATTTTTTTTATATTAACACATTAATAAGGTTTAGCCCTGACTAACGCTTCCGCCTGAACTTGAAGTTCTTTCAATTTTTTTAGGTGTAATGTCATAATTAACACTTCCTCCGCTGCTTGCATCTGCTCTAAGGCTTACAATAGGATGAACATTTACACTTCCTCCGCTTGACGCATCGGCCTCAACATCATTAGCTAATAATTTTTGTGCATCGATACTTGCTCCGCTAGAGGCTGAAGTTTTCAATTTTAATGCTTTCCCCTGAATGTTTATATTACTTCCGCTTCCTGAATCACAAATGATATTGTCAGATTCAATATTAACTTCCATTGTAGCGGCACTAGATGTTTCCAAACTTACATTTTCTCCCTGAATTACATTTTTAGTTTGTACAGATGAGGCGCTAGAAGCTTCTATTTTATTAATAGCCGGCATTTTTACAACTACTTTTTTCATGGTAACATTATGAAAAGAATTGAATTTGCATTTGATAACCAATGTTCCGTTTTCAACTTGTGTAATGATTTCTTTTTGTAAATTATCATCAGCTTCAACAGTAATTTCAGTAGAATCAGATTGTTCGATAACTAAATCAATTGCATTGCTTACAGATATATTTTTAAAATCTCCCTGAACAATTCTTTTTTCAGTAGTTACATTTCCGCTGCCTTCAACAGAATTCATTTTGTCTGCAAAATTGCATGAAGCAAACAATAATGCGGTAATGGTGGCAACAACAAATTTTGTAATATGAATGATTATTTTTACCATGGCTTTAGTTAATTTTGATTATTACTCCGTTTTTATCAGTGGTTAATTTTCCGTTAGTTTTTTTTCCGTTCAAAACTTCTTTTCCGTTTATTTTAATAGATACTTCTTTTACAGTATCATTATCAATGATATTTTCTTCGTCATCATAATCTATATCATCATCACTATTTTCGTCGGCAGGACAGTCAAGACATTTGATTTTAGAACCTTCTACTTTGTAGTTATAGTTTCCACTAAAGTGTAAGTTGAAAAAATCATCTTCAGAATCATCATAATCCTGTACAGAAGTATCTGGTTTAAATAATTGACCTTCTGGTAAGTACAAATATACATCAACTTCCTGTCCTCTGAATTTATTTTTTACATCGGTTAAGAAATAATTATCAAGTACTAAATGATTTCCGTTTAGCTCAATTTTGTAATCAATTTTCTCAGCTCTTTGTTTTGCTGTTGTAAAAGAATTTCCTCTTGCACTTTTTTCAATCTGCAAATAAGCAGTTGCCTGATCCGTGTGTAAAACATGCAAACGAACATCTGTAGAATAGATTAACTGATGGTTTGCAGAATCCTGTACAAATTCAAAATCTCTGCGGTGATTCAAATCTTTAGCATAATAATCATTGAATCTGAATTTTACGAAAAGCGTATCAGTTGGGTTAACATTAATTGTTTTTTTCTCAACCGTTTTTCCGTCATAAGACAATTCAGTTGCCTGTTTTATTCCAATGCTAATTGCGATTGCCACAGCGATAATCCAAACAGCTAACAGCGTATATTTAATGATGTTTCCGATTGGTTTTAAATCCGGAGATAACAATTTGAAACCTAAAAGCGTCAAAAAGAAAAACGGAATTCCAACGGCAAAAAACATTAATAAACCAAAAGCCCAAATCGGATAATCAGTAAAGTTTCCTGCTTCTACAAAATTTTGCCAAGGAAAATCAATAAAGATATTCGTTCCTAAAGTAAAAACCCCGATCAATAATAATATTAAGGTTGTAATACCAGACATAATCAAAAATACCCCTAAAACTTTAGCAAATATTTTAAAAACCGTCATAATAAAGTCTCCAAATGAACTACTTATTCTCTCAGCTCCCGACTTTACCTGGTTTCCCATTTTATCATAATCAGCACCTTTAATTTTATCAGACAATGATTCAATTTCTTCACGAACTTTCTTTTCGATGTTTGAAATTGTTACCGGCTCACCAGTCATTTCTAATTTCTCAGAAGTTGTAATCGCTTCCGGAGTTACAACCCAAAGAACGAAATAAGCTAAAATTCCGGTTCCGAAACCTGCAAAAACGAATATTAAGAAAATAATTTTTATCCAAACAGAATCAATTCCAAAATAATGTCCTAAACCTGTTGCAACACCACCAATCATACCTTTTTCTTTATCACGGTATAATTTTTTGTGTTTTCTTCCGTAATCGTTAAAAGACTGGTTTGTATTTTCTTCGTCTTCAATTCTGTAATCTTCCGGTTGTCCCATAACCGCAATCACTTCATCAACGTCTTTCAGTCCAACAACATGTTTCTCGCTTTTTTGTTTATCTGTTAATAGTTCAGAAACACGCATTTCGATATCTTTAATAATTTCATCTTGTCCTGACGAGTTGCTTAACGATCGTTTTATAGCGTCAAAATAGCGTGTTAGTTTTAAATATGCATCTTCATCGATGTGAAAAAACATACCTCCTAAGTTAATATTTACTGTTTTGTTCATGACTTATTGATTTTGATTGGTGATTAGTTTTACGGCATCAGACAATTCTGTCCACGTACCGCTAAGTTCTTTTAAAAATGTTTGTCCTATTTCGGTTAATCCATAATATTTTCGTGGTGGCCCTGATGTCGATTCTTCCCAACGATAATTAAGTAAGCCGTCGTTTTTTAATCTAGTTAATAGTGGATAAACTGTTCCCTCAACAACTAGTAATTTGGCGTTTTTTAAAGTGTCTAATATTTCTGATGTGTAGGCATCTTTTTCTTTTAATACAGATAAGATGCAAAACTCAAGAACACCTTTGCGCATCTGTGCTTTTGTGTTTTCAATGTTCATAATTTCATTTTGTTTTTTTTAGATTGAACAATTCGTTTTTTGATTGATGATGATTGATTGATGATTGATTTTTTTGGAGCTGTTTCCTGCTATCCGTTCCAATCTTTTGTGCCGAACACCGGCACAAAAGGATTTCCACTTCTATCAGGGCTAGTCCGGTAACCTATAACTCTTAACTTTTAAGGATTACTTTATAAAAGGAATCGTCATAGGGTATTTATAATATTCCCCGTTTGATGTTTTTATAGCAGCATATATCACTAAAAAGAATTCAACAATTTTTAACAATCCGAAAAGGAAAACCGCCGTTGCTCCAACGCTTAATAACCCAATGTTTCCTTCAAAATTGAAATTTCTGATAACGAAATTCTCGTCGTTAAAAACAGCTTCCATCGGAATGTTCTGAAGAACTACAATCACAAAAATCGGAATTGCGATTAAAGCCAAAATCAAAGTATAAAGCAATAAACTCAATTGAAAATTCAATGCCTGTTTTCCGTGGTGATTTACAAATTCTGATTTGTCTTTGTAGCTTGACCAGATTAAAATCGGAAAAATATAATTTCCGAAAGGAATAAAATATTGAGACAAAGTGCTTAAGTGCGTGAACGTTGCAGTGTTCTTTTCTGATGTTGTTTCCATGATGAGTGGTGTTGATGTTTCCATGATTAAAAGTATATAGTAATTTCTTATGCAAATATATATCTAAAAGACAGTATCTTGTTTTGCATAGTACCAAATATTAACAAATTTTTAACAAATTAAAAATTTAATTAACATGAAAAATAGCTTGAAAATCAATGAAAAGGCTCATGTTTATTGATGTTTTATGAAAGTATTCCGAATTTATTGTGCGTGCATAGTTTTTTTGTATTTTTACATAAAAAATAAATTCTATGGCAGTTTCAGTTTCCAAACTCAACAAATTTGTATTATTCAAATTACCATCGGCATACATTTGTGGTGTTAGGGTAAAAGCGATTGACAAGGACAGTTGCGTCGTTAGTGTAAAACATCGCTGGATCAATCAGAATCCTTTTAATTCTATGTATTTTGCAGTTCAGGCAATGGCTGCCGAATTAACAACCGGAGCGTTGGTAATTTCTCAAATTCAGGAAAGCGGCAGAAAAATCTCAATGTTGGTTGCCAACAATAAAGGAAACTTTACCAAAAAAGCGACAGGCAGAATAACATTTGTTTGCAAGGATGGGCACTTAATTGCAGATGCCATTCAGCAAACCATTGCAACAGGCGAAGGACAAACCTTTTGGATGAAATCAATAGGAACAGATGAAAATGGTGTTCAGGTTTCTGAAATGGATTTTGAATGGAGCGTAAGACTTAAATAGTTTTCAAAAATATATAATCAAAAAAGACCTGTATTGCAGGTCTTTTTTTTGTTTAAAATTTAAGTAATGGTTTGGTAGTCAGTAACTTTTGTGATCATGTTTTGTTTTTGTGATCTTTTCTTTTGTAAATTTATTTAACAATTACTATTGTAGTTTCATTTTGCCTGTTCAATTCATTCTATCTTCATTTAGCAATAGTAGTTTTACATTGTGTATAATTCTAATTTGTAAGAATTATATGATTTAATATATTTGCCAAATAATAAAAATAGAATTTTATTGAAGTTGTTGAAAGTTTGAAAGTTAAACTTTTGATTCTTCTTCCTTTATAATATTCATCTCAAAAACTTACGAATATATGGATGGTAAAAAGCAAATATTTCAAACAACAACACAAAAACGCTGGAAAACTTTTCAGTGGTCAAGCCGACTGCTTTTGTTTGTTCTTATTTTAATGATTCCGATTTTTTTTATCACTTTAAAAAGAGGATTAAAACCTGCATTGCCTCTTTTGGCCAATAGTGCACGGACAGGACATAGTCTGGAAAATCCAACAGTTCCAAAAGATTTAAGTGCAGAGGAATTAAAGAAATTTCAGGGATTTGATTATTTCCTGCGTGCAAAAAAGAAAGTTCAGAAACTTCAAAAACAACCTGTTATTCCTAAAACTGCTACCGAGATACGAGCTGCATTTTATGTAGATTGGGATCCGCAAAGTTTATTTTCATTGCAAAAAAATATAGATAAACTCAATGTGGTAGTTCCGGAATGGTTTTTTATAGATCCAAAAACCGATTTGCTGCGAACAGAAATAGATACAGCAGCATTAAAAGTAATGCGAAAAGGGAAAGTAAAAATACTTCCGTTAATCAATAATATAAACGAATCTTTGGGCGAGGGCGAATTTGATGGTGATCTTATTCATCGTATTCTTCATGATAATGCCAAAAGAGAAAGACTGATTAATGATATTGCAAAAACACTGATACAATATAAATTTCAAGGAATTAATATTGATTTTGAAGAATTTAAAGAAAACAGCGATGAGCCTATAATCGCTTTTCAAAAAGAATTATATGAAAAACTAAAGCCTCTTGGCCTTTTAGTGACGCAGGATATTATGGCAGGCGATGACGATTTTAATGTAAAAGCACTCTCAAAATACAATGATTATATGTTTTTAATGGCATATGATGAGCATTATGCACAAAGTATTCCGGGAGATGTAAGCAGCCAGAAATGGATTGAAAGAATTGTTGACAAAACCGCCAAAGAAATTCCGTCTGAAAAAATAATACTTTGTTTTGCGGGTTACGGTTATGACTGGCAGGAAAAAGAAGAAGGCGAAACAATAACTTATGACCAGGCAATTGCTATTGCAAAACAACACAATGCAGTAATAAAATTTGATAACAACAGTTACAGCAACTCTTTTAAATATACAGACAGTAATGGTAAAAAGCATGAAATTAATTTTGAAGATGCAGCAACCAATTTTAATACCATACGATTTAGTGACGAATACGGTCTTGCCGGAACTGCTTTGTGGAGATTAGGAAGCGAAGATCAAAGACTCTGGAGTTATTATCAGCGAAGTTTAACCGACGAAAGTATTGATAAAAAACCTTTTGATTTTAAAATTCTGCAACGTGTAAACACCCGAATCGAAAGTCCTGCCTACATTGGCGATGGCGAAATATTAAATGTTATCGCCGATCCTGCACCCGGAAAAATAGAATTGGAAATCAATAATGATGAAGACATTATCACAGAGCAAAAATATGTTCAGTTACCAACCAAATACGTTATCAGTAAATTTGGGAATGTACATAAACAAGTTATTTTAACTTTTGATGACGGACCAGATCCTACTTATACGCCTCAGATTTTAGATATATTAAAAAGAGAAAAAGTACCCGCAGTATTTTTTGTAATCGGTATTCAGGGACAAAGCAATATTCCTTTACTGCAAAGAATTTACAAAGAAGGACACGAAATAGGGAATCACACTTTTACACATCCAAATATAGCATTGGTAAGTCCCGACAGAGCTTCGGCAGAAATGGAAACGACGCGATTATTAATCGAGGCCGTTACCGGAAGAAGTACAGTACTTTTTAGAGCACCTTATAATGCAGATGCAGAACCAACCACAGAAGCCGAACTCAAACCAATTGCTTTAAGTAAAGCTCAAAATTATTATACGGTAGGAGAAAGTATTGACCCTAATGATTGGGAAAAAGGCGTAAGTGCCGATAGTATTTATATCAGAACCATACAACAATATGAAGCAAATCCTGATAAAGGAATTATTTTGCTCCACGATGCGGGCGGCAACAGGCAGGCAACTGTAGAGGCGCTTCCGCGGATTATTAAATATTTTAAAGACAGAAATATTCAGTTTACAACGGTTTCTCACTTACTTGGTAAAACCAAAAATGAGATTATGCCCGAGGCAAAAGGTCCTTATGTAACAATGGATAATATTATTTTTGATCTCGGATATTGGTTTGGGCATTTTATTACAGCCACATTCTGGGTCGCTATTTTTCTTGGATTTCTGCGAATTGCATTAATGGCGATTATGGCATTTATAAAAAGATGGCAGGATCATAAATATCCGCCTGTTTATAAAAAGACAGGAGGAAACCCGAAAGTAAGCATTATAGTACCTGCATATAATGAAGAAATAAATGCCGTAAAAACAATCGAAAATTTACTCTGTCAGGATTATCCCGATTTTGATATCGTTTTTGTAGACGATGGTTCTAAAGACAAAACTTTTGAAATGATCAATGAAGCTTTTAAAGACAATCCAAAAGTAAATGTGCACACAAAACCCAATGGAGGAAAAGCCTCCGCATTAAATTACGGAATCAAACTGACTCAAAACGATTATGTTGTTTGTATCGATGCTGATACACAATTAAAAACAGACGCGATTTCGCAATTAATGAAAGGTTTTACCATTCAGTTAAAAGACAATCAGGAAATTGGGGCCATTGCCGGAAATGTAAAAGTAGGGAACGAAAACACCATGCTTACCAAATGGCAAAGTATTGAATATACAACCGCACAAAACTTTGACAGAAGAGCTTTTGATTTAATAAACGGAATAACGGTTGTCCCCGGAGCTATTGGTGCTTTTAAGAAAACAGCTATCGAAGAAGCTGGAGGATTTACCACAGATACACTTGCAGAAGATTGCGATTTGACAATCAGGATTTTAAGAAACGATTACAAAATTATAAATTGTATAGAAGCAGTTGCCGTAACCGAAGCTCCTGAAAGCCTGAAAGAATTCATGAAACAGCGTTTTCGCTGGAGTTACGGAATCATGCAGGCATTCTGGAAAAACAGAGATGCTTGTTTTAACCCAAGATACAAAGGATTAGGAATGGTGGCTTTGCCGAATGTTTTACTTTTTCAGATTGTATTGCCAATTTTTGCGCCATTAGCAGATTTGGTTCTTATTATAAGTTTAATCTGGAATCATAACGATCCAGATAGTTTGCATAAAATTTTAATTTATTATATCGCTTTTATGCTTGTCGATATGCTGGTCAGCGTTATCGCTTTCATTTTTGAAAAAGAAAAACTGACCAAATTAATATGGTTAATTCCACAACGATTTGTGTACAGACAATTAATGTATATTATTTTGTTCAGAGCTTTGAGAAGAGCTATAAAAGGAGAAAGCCAAAGTTGGGGAGTACTAACCAGAACAGGAAACGTAGCGACGGTTAAATGACGTTTTAATAATTTACAGATAAAAAAAAGCTTCAGGAAACTGAAGCTTTTTTTATGATATTTTGAAATGATTACTTTTTCGCACAACATTTTTTGCCGTCTTTTTTAGACATGTCGCAAGTTTTTCCTTCCGCTTTGCATTTTGCTTTTGTTGTTTTTGATGTTGCTTCTTTCTTCGCAGCAGGTTTAGTTTCCTGAGCACTTACACCGATAGAAAATAAAGCAATAGTCAGTACTGTAATTACTTTTGTCATTTTGTTTGTTTTTTGGGTTGAAGATTTATTTTGATGAATCAAATATAACAGGATTTGTAATACCTAATTCTTACAGTTTTGTTAATGTTTTCGAATTGAAATTACTCTTCTGAATAATATTGAGAAACCCATTGATCAAAATCTTCTTTGTATTCTTCCTGTGCAGCTTCAATAATTGCGGTAGTATCTTCGTCTTCTACAGAATTCAGGTTAAAATTTTCTTTTAGCCAGTTTTTATATTCCGGCAGACCTTCACTTTCTTCATAATCATCTTCATCTTTATAGAAATAAACATCTTCATGATCAACGCTAATTTCAGAGTCAAAAGTAAGCAGCTGCATTAGTTCAAAGATATTTTTGGCAATAATATGATAACCGCCTTCATCACCAAAAACTACTACAGGCATTTCATTAAGTGATTTGTTTTTGCCATCATCCCATAACACATACATCGAACCCGAACCATTTGCTTGTGCAAAAGGCATTAACCGGTCCAGAAAATTCTTGTCTTCAGACCAGGTCGCAATTCCTGATTTATCATCTCTGTATAATCCGAAACCCTGAGAATAATTCTCAAATCCGAGTTCGTCATTTATTTCAAAAAACAAAGCTAATTCATTAGTAATCTCAGTATTGAAATTCTTTTTGAAATCATTTAATTCCATAATTTTCTTAATTAGTTTTAATAATAGAGCACAGGGTAAATGTAATATTAATATTCAAATTTGGATGAAATAGAATTACTTAAAATCCCAATTGCCTAAATTATTACCTAATAAAAATATATGAAGTTATAGATAAGAAAGTGCTTAAAAAAATTAAAACTGACAGGCGATTTTGCGTTCCCTGTATTTTCCTTTTTCAATAATCCAAACGACTTCATAAGCACCCGCGCCATCGCTATTACTGGACATTATATACAGAACATCATCCTTTTCATTATAATATATATGAGAGAAGAAAAAGTTAGGTTCAAATAAATCATCGAAAGTATTTACCGGAAGATCAATTTTCTTTTGACCCTTGGTTATTTTAATTGACTTATATACTGTTTTTGGCATACCGCCATCTGTACCCCAAAATTTCTTTCCGTTAATTTTTTCGATTATGTCTTTGTTTTCTTTTAAATAAGTAAATTTTGCTTTTCGTGAATCAAATACTTTACTTTCAATATAGATGCTCAAACTGTCTTTATGAAAAATAACTTTGGTTGCAGTTGGTTTATTTGGAGATACCTTCGTAAACTCTGACAAATACTTTATTCTGTCCTTGTATACATAACCCTGTAAAGCAATATCGTTTTTTGTATAATCAACGGCTACCCAATTATTCTTAGGCTCAAAACCATAAACGACAAATCCATTGTGTAATGTGTCAGAGATTTTGCTGTCAATTTGTGCTTCATTTCTAATGTTTACATATCCGTCCTGATCTGCTATAACGGCAAATTGAGCAAATGCTTTACTGCAGAAAAAAAAGATTAAATAATAAGGTATTAGTTTCATTGTTTATTATTTATCGTTATATGAATGTAAAAAAGGATAGAAAAAGGAAATTTTTCATAAAAACAACCAAGGTTTATTTAGTAGTATTTTTATTTCAAAATTAATGCCAGTTTATTTTAAAAATGTTTATAATCTTCTAAATTCATTTCCATGAATAAAAACTAATATATTTTCATTTTCTAAAATTTTAAAAACACGTAACAT
>SEBM01000093.1 GCA_004296145.1 Flavobacterium sp. | reverse complement strand
TTTTGTAATAACGCACGCACCAGAGGTATTTATCTATTCTCATAATTTTTCTAAAATAGAAGTTAAATTCTTTACAAAAATAAATCAATATTGTATCTTGCGCACCTAAAAAACTAAGAATAATGAACAAATTTAAATATTATTTTATTTTATTACTGGCAGGTATTGCTGTGGTTTCTTGTAATAAAGATGATGATAATGATGTTGAGGTAGTTCCTTTAAGGGATTATAAAGTGCAATATAAAGCTGATAATGATTCAATTGTTAAATATTTAAAGACTAATTATATTGAAGTAGACAAAACTACTTTTGATGTTAAAATAACAAAGATTAAGGCTGGAGGAACGCAACTTTCAATTTGGGATCAAAAAGAGTATGAGTTAAAAATAAGAAAAGTATACAGTAATGATGTGAATTATGAGGTATATTATCTTGTATTAAGAGAAGGAACCGGAGCGTCTCCTTGTAATTATGATAAAATTTCTGCTTCATATACAGGGAATGTGCTTACTACTTCCGAATATTTTGATACATCATATGGAGTAGCAAGAACTTTTAGTTTAGAGCCTTATTTAAATACATCAGTTATTGAAGGATGGTCGGAGATATTTCCTCAGTTTAAAACCGGTACGTCTACAACAGCAGAAAACGGTGTGATAACTTACGATAATTACGGTGCCGGTGTAATGTTTTTGCCATCAGGCTTAGGTTATTATGCAAATACTCAGGATAAAATTCCTGCTTATTCACCTTTAGTATTTAGTTTTAAATTATTTAGTCTTCAAAGGTTAGATCATGATTTTGATGGTGTTTTTGATTTTGAAGAAGATTTAAACCATGATGGTTATTTGTATGATTTTAGAAATACAGCAAAATATCCAAATCCGCCTAAAGATTTAGTTAGTATTGATGATACGGATAAAGATGGTGTCGCAGATTTTATAGATGTAGACGATGATGGTGATGGATATACAACTTTCTTTGAAATTACTAAACCAACAGGAGCTCCAAAAACAGGTTTAAGTACATATTATCCGTACAATCCAGTTTTGGATAATCCTAATACTCCAAATGTAGATGAAACAGAAACGTATGGTATTCCTGAGTTTGCTGCTACCGGAGAACCGGATTATACATCTCCGGGCAGAAAAAGAATCCACGTTGATAAAGCACATCATACGGCAAAGCCATAAAAGATGTTAATTAAAATATAAGTATAAAAAAACCTCGAAATTGAATTTCGAGGTTTTTTGTATAAAGTAAGAAAGGACTAAAAAATTACTTTCTTTTAATAACTCTTTCTACAGCTTCAACAATCGCCTGATTGTTTAATTTGTATTTGTCCATTAATTGCTCCGGAGTTCCAGATTCACCAAAACTATCGTTTACGGCTACAAATTCTTGTGGAGCAGGAGTGTTCAAAGCTAATACTCTGGAAACACTTTCTCCAAGTCCTCCAAGAATATTATGCTCTTCAGCAGTTACAACACATTTAGTTTTACCAATTGATTTAAGAAGTGCTTCTTCATCAAGAGGTTTGATGGTGTGAATGTTGATTACTTCGGCAGAAATTCCTTTTGCTTCCAATGCTTCGGCAGCGATAAGCGCTTCCCAAACTAAATGTCCTGTAGCTACAATTGTAACATCAGTTCCTTCGTTTAGCAGAATTGCTTTTCCAATTACAAACGGTTCGTCAGCAGGAGTGAAGTTTGCTACAACCGGACGTCCGAAACGTAAATATGCCGGTCCGTGGTGATCTGCAAGTGCTATAGTTGCCGCTTTAGTCTGATTGTAATCACAAGTGTTAATTACAGTCATTCCAGGTAGCATTTTCATTAAACCAATATCCTCAAGGATTTGGTGAGTCGCTCCATCTTCTCCAAGTGTTAAACCAGCGTGAGAAGCACAGATTTTTACATTTTTATCAGAGTAGGCAACAGATTGACGGATTTGGTCGTAAACTCTTCCCGTAGAGAAGTTAGCAAAAGTTCCTGTAAACGGAATTTTCCCTCCAATAGTTAAACCTGCAGCGATACCAATCATGTTCGCTTCTGCAATTCCGATTTGGAAAAAACGCTCCGGATGATTTTTCTTGAAATCATCAAATTTTAATGATCCAATTAAATCTGCACAAAGTGCTACAACATTTTCATTTTTTTGACCTAATTCAGTCATTCCTGCTCCAAAACCTGAACGGGTATCTTTACTTCCTGTATTTGTATATTTTTTCATTGTTTTTCTTTTGAGATGCGAAGTCTCTAAGCAATTAAGTTAATAAACTGAAAACTGCCACTGAGACTGAAAACTTTTTTAATAATCGTGCTGATCTTTTGAGTAATTCTGAGCTAGCGCAGCTTCCAACTGATCGTTGTTTGGCGCTTTTCCGTGCCAAGCGTGCGTGTGCATCATAAAGTCTACACCGTTACCCATTTCAGTATGTAATAAAATACAAACTGGTTTTCCTTTTCCTGTTCTTGATTTGGCATCAGTTAAACCGGCAAGAATAGCATCGATATTATTTCCTTCAGCAATTTCTAAAACATCCCAGTCAAAAGCTTCAAATTTAGCACGCAGGCTTCCCATTGCTAAAACTTCGTCAGTTGTTCCGTCAATTTGTTTTCCGTTAAGATCGACAGTAGCGATTATGTTGTCTACTTTTTTAGCAGACGCATACATAATAGCTTCCCAGTTTTGACCTTCTTGTAATTCACCATCTCCGTGAAGAGTGTAAACAATATGGTTGTCTCCATTTAATTTTTTAGCTTGTGCTGCACCAAGTGCTACAGATAAACCTTGTCCTAACGAACCAGAAGCTATACGAACTCCAGGTAATCCTTCGTGAGTTGTAGGATGCCCTTGTAAGCGGGAATTTAATAATCTGAAAGTAGCCAATTCTGAAACTGGAAAATATCCGCTACGAGCTAATACGCTATAAAAAACTGGAGAAATATGACCATTTGAAAGGAAGAAAATATCTTCTCCGATTCCGTCCATATCAAAACCTTCTTTACGGTCCATTATATTTTGGTATAGAGTAACCAAAAATTCAGTACAACCTAGTGATCCTCCTGGGTGACCAGAGTTGACAGCATGTACCATACGAAGAATATCTCTTCTTACTTGGATAGTTAAATCGCTTAATTGTTGTGTGTTAGGCTTCATTTATATGTAAAATTTTAAACTGTAGCAAAAGTAATTTTTATTTTGCGGGGAGACAAATGATTTTCTGCTTTAGTTTGCCATAAATGTTAAATTCTACTTCTTTATTTACAGATGTTATAATAAAAATTAAAATATATTGATTTTGATGAATTTCAAAAAATGAAAAAAGTCCTGATAACAGGACTTTTACTTAAATGGGGCAAAAAAGGATATTTTAATTATTATCGCCTTCGCTGTAATAATTGTTTTCTTCGTCTTCTGAACCAATATTTTCTTGTTGATCATCTAGTTCAGAACCCGGTACATCAAGGTCTTCTCCCGTAATATCTTCTTTTTCTATATTGAAAGTGTTTTCGTTCCATTCACCTTCTTTTTGGTCAATAGATTTTTCTGTACTGATATTTTCTGGGTCGATGTTTTTTAGTTTTTCTTCCTGATTATAAATATCTTCTTCTGAGGGATAATCTAATTGATCTAGATTTCTTTCAATTTGTTCTTCTTTTAATTTTTCGTCCTGATTATTCATGATTTCTATATTTTTGAGGATGACTTATTTTTTTAAGTTCATCGATTATTTATGTTTATGTAAGTTTTGTTATTTGTAAAGTTAAACAACGATTAGCGATTATCTATTATATCTTTATTTTTGGATGTTCCAGTATTTACACATCTGTGATGTTATGAATTATAAGTTATGAGTTACATGTTCTGGTTGAAAAATCATTTTCTAATTGACAAATTATCTAATTGATAAAATTTTCCTCAAATTAGACTATCTTTGCGCTCTGAAAAAAGAAACAGATGAAGTTTGATTTATTACAAAAAGATCCGCAATCTAAAGCAAGAGCGGGAAGTATTACTACAGATCACGGCGTAATTGAAACGCCTATTTTTATGCCTGTTGGTACTGTTGCCTCTGTAAAAGGGGTTCACCAAAGAGAGCTAAAAAATGATATTAACCCGGATATTATTCTTGGAAATACTTATCATTTATATTTACGTCCACAAACCGAAATACTTGAAAAAGCTGGAGGATTGCATAAATTCATGAACTGGGATCGTAATATTTTGACAGATTCTGGTGGATATCAGGTATATTCACTTTCGAATAACAGAAAAATTAAGGAAGAAGGAGTGAAGTTCAAATCGCATATTGATGGATCGTATCACTTTTTTACGCCTGAAAATGTAATGGAAATTCAGCGTACCATTGGAGCTGATATTATCATGGCTTTTGACGAATGTACACCTTATCCTTGCGATTACAGATATGCACAGCGTTCTATGCACATGACACACCGTTGGTTAGATCGTTGTATTAATCATTTGGATAAAGTGCCTTACAAATACGGTTACGAGCAAACATTTTTCCCGATTGTTCAGGGAAGTACTTATAAAGATCTTCGTCGTCAGTCTGCTGAATATATTGCAAACTCTGGTCAACAGGGAAATGCTATTGGTGGATTATCAGTAGGAGAGCCTGCAGAAGAAATGTATGCAATGACCGAAGTGGTTTGCGAAATTCTTCCGGAAGATAAACCCCGTTATTTAATGG
Source organism: Flavobacterium sp. (assembly GCA_004296145.1). Taxonomy (GTDB): domain Bacteria; phylum Bacteroidota; class Bacteroidia; order Flavobacteriales; family Flavobacteriaceae; genus Flavobacterium. The sequence goes on along the minus strand of SEBM01000093.1, from coordinate 5,759 downwards.
GTGTTGGAACTCCGATTAATATTTTGGAAAATATTGCATTAGGTATTGATATGTTTGATTGTGTAATGCCAACAAGAAATGCCAGAAACGGTATGTTGTTTACGGCAAACGGAACGATCAATATTAAAAATAAAAAATGGGAAGCAGATTTTTCTCCTATTGATGAAATGGGAATTACTTATGTTGATACAGAATACACAAAAGCGTATTTGCGTCACTTATTTGCGGCCAATGAATATTTAGGAAAACAAATTGCTACTATTCATAATCTTGGATTCTATATGTGGTTGGTTCGTGAGGCCAGAAAGCATATCTTAGCAGGAGATTTTAAACCATGGAAAGAAATGATGGTTAAAAATATGAGTCAAAGACTTTAAAAAAGTTTTTTTTGTTTCAGGTTTCAAGTTCTCTACGGCAACTTTAAACCTGAAACCTGAAACCTGAAACTTGAAACAAAAATCAAAAAAAACATATGCTGACAATAATAGATAAGTATATTTTAAAACGATATTTGGCCACTTTCTCAGTGATGATCTTATTATTTATTCCTATTGGAATTGTAATTGACGTTTCTGAAAAGGTGAATAAAATGCTGGAAAATAAAATTCCTTTTACGCAGATTGCTATTTATTATTACAATTTTACGGTATATTTTGCGAACTCTTTATTTCCGATATTTTTGTTTTTATCGGTGATTTGGTTTACTTCAAAATTGGCCAATAATACTGAAATTATCGCAATCTTAAGTTCAGGAATTTCCTTTACACGATTTTTAAGACCTTATATTATTGGAGCTTCTATAGTTTCGGTTTTTGTGTTATTAATGGGATTTTTTATTGTCCCTGCAGCCAGCGAAGGTTTTAATAATTTCAGGTATACGTATCTTAAAGGTAATGGTAAACAGTTGATGCGAGGCGAAAATACCAATGTTTACAGACAAATTAATGATCATGATTTTATCTTCGTAAATAGTTTTAATGAAGAATCTAAAACGGCATTTAATTTTTCGTTAGAACATTTTGAAAAAGATGTACTAAAATATAAAATTACGGCAAGTCGTATTAAATGGGATCCGAAGAAAAAAGTCTATACCATGTATGATTACACTAAAAGGACAGTTGGCGCATTGAATGATGTAATTGAAAAAGCGCCTGAAAAAAATACTGCTTTTAAGTTTGAACTGGAAGATTTAACTCCGGTTGTTTACATTGCCGAAACTTTGAGTTTGCCAAAACTTTATAAATTTATCGAAAAAGAACGAAAACGCGGATCTGGGAATATTAATACTTATTTGGTCGTACTATATAAAAAGTATAGTGTTCCTGTTTCTGCTTTTATCCTGACTATTATTGCTGTTGCTGTTTCTTCTATGAAACGTCGTGGCGGTATGGGAACTAACCTTGCTATCGGAATTGCAATTGCTTTTTCGTTTGTATTTTTTGATAAAATATTTGGTACTCTTGCCGAAAAATCTACTTTCTCACCTTTATTAGCTGTTTGGTTCCCAAATATTGTTTTTGGAATCCTGGCAATTTTCTTATTACGAAATGCGAAACGATAATTTAAAAAGTTATTTAAATCTTCATTTAATTGTTTTTATATGGGGTTTTACGGCTATTTTGGGAGCTCTAATAACGATCGATGCCGAAAATCTGGTTTGGTACAGAATGCTTCTCGCCGGAATTTTTCTTGGAGGTTTTATTGTTTTAAAAAAACAATCTTTTAAGGTTCCTGTAAAAGAATTTTTTAAGCTGACTTTTGTTGGTCTATTAATTGCTTTGCATTGGATTTTCTTTTTCAAAGCGATTCATATTTCTAATGTTTCTATCACACTTTCTATATTTTCACTAGGTGCTTTTTTTGCTTCTTTGCTGGAACCCATATTTTATGGACGAAAAATATTATGGTATGAAGTTTTCTTCGGTCTTGTTATTATTGGAGGTTTAGCATTGATTTTGAATGTAGAAATTAAATATCTGCAAGGTGTTTATTTTGCATTAGCGTCTATTATATTGGGTGTATTATTTACATTGATGAATGGAAAATTAATTGCAGATCATGAACCGTCGGTAATTACTTTTTATGAGTTTGGAGCCGGGGTTTTCTTTATTTCACTGTATTTTTTATTTCAGGGGAAATTTAATGCCGACTTCTTTTCTATGTCTCTCAATAACTGGATACTGTTGCTCATTTTAGCTTCAATTTGTACAGCATATGCGTTTACGTCTTCTGTAAAAGTAATGCAGAGACTAACACCTTACACGGTAATGTTAACGACAAATTTAGAACCCGTTTACGGAATAATACTAGCTTATTTTATTCTTGGAGGAAAAGAAAAAATGAGTACGGAGTTTTATATAGGAGCCGTAATAATTGTAATTACGGTAATTTTAAACGGCGTTTTCAAACACTATCAAAACAAGAAGAAAGTGTAATATTTTACTTATCTTTAAATTGCATTTTTATACTTTAAATAACAATTAACTTCGCCAATGATATAATATTTTTATATTTGCGGTTCGATTTAAAAACAAAATTCAAAAATCCATGGAATATTTAGATTTTGAGCTTCCAATAAAAGAACTTGAAGAACAGTTAGAAAAGTGTGTTATAATTGGAAAAGAATCTGACGTTGATGTAACCCCGACTTGCCAGGAAATCAACAAGAAATTAGAACAAACTAAGAAAGATATATATAAGAACCTTACGGCTTGGCAACGAGTACAATTGTCAAGACATCCAAACAGGCCTTATACATTAGATTATATCAGAGCAATTTGCGGTGATACTTTTTTAGAACTTCACGGAGACAGAGGTTTTAAAGATGATAAAGCGATGGTAGGTGGTCTAGGAAAAGTTAACGGACAATCTTTTATGATTGTTGGTCAGCAAAAAGGATATAATACTAAAACACGTCAATACCGTAATTTTGGTATGGCAAATCCTGAGGGATATCGTAAAGCTTTGCGTTTAATGAAAATGGCAGAGAAATTTAATATTCCTGTTTTAACTTTAGTAGATACTCCGGGTGCATATCCGGGACTTGAAGCAGAAGAGAGAGGACAAGGTGAAGCAATCGCAAGAAACATTTTTGAAATGGTTCGTTTAAAAGTGCCAATTATTACTATTATTGTTGGTGAAGGAGCTTCTGGTGGAGCTTTAGGAATTGGAGTTGGAGATAAAGTTTATATGTTAGAGAATACCTGGTATTCTGTAATTTCTCCAGAATCCTGTTCTTCAATTTTATGGAAAAGCTGGGAGTACAAAGAACGTGCAGCTGACGCTTTAAAACTGACTTCATCTGACATGAAAAAACAAAAATTAGTTGATGATGTAATTCCGGAACCACTTGGCGGTGCACACTATGACCGCGAAACTACTTTTAAAACAGTAGCCGAATATATTACCAAAGGATATAATGAATTAAAAGACTTATCAACAGCTGACTTAATTGCCCAAAGAATGGACAAATACAGCAATATGGGTGAGTATAAAGAATAAATTCATAAAAAATGAATTAAAATCCGAAGCCTTACCGTTTCGGATTTTTTTTTGGTTATGAACAAAAAGATCATATTTATAAACAATTATTAGTTATAACTAGATAGCATATTTTTTTTAAATTTTGCTACTTTCGCTATATGGAAAATTTCAAAAATGTAAACCCAATAAAGGTTGATAAAACCACTATTATTAATCTCGAAAAAGGAAAATTGCCTCCCCAAGTTCTTGATTTAGAGGAAGCTGTTCTTGGTGCAATGATGATTGATAAAAAAGGGGTAGATGATGTGATTGATATTTTGCAGCCCGATGCTTTTTACAAAGATGCACACAGACATATCTTTGAAGCCATTATACAACTTTTTACAGAAACACAACCAATCGATTTATTGACCGTTTCGAGTCAATTAAAAAAGAATGGAAAATTAGAATTAGCAGGAGGGGATTTTTATTTAATTCAGCTTACACAAAAAATTGCGTCTTCTGCGCACATCGAATTTCACTCTCGTATTATTCTTCAAAAGTTTATTCAAAGAAGTCTGATCCGAATTTCATCTGAAATTATTGAAGCATCATATGATGAAACCACAGACGTTTTTGATTTATTAGATCAGGCCGAATCAAAATTATACGAAGTAACGCAGGGAAATATCAAACGTAGTTCTGAAACTGCACAAAGTTTAGTTTTACAAGCTAAAAAGAAAATTGAAGAAATTTCTAAAAAAGAAGGACTAAGTGGTGTTGAAACCGGTTTTACTAATTTAGATAAACTGACTTCGGGATGGCAGCCTTCGGATTTAATTATTATTGCGGCAAGACCTGCGATGGGAAAAACAGCATTTGTACTTTCTATGGCCAGAAATATCGCTATTCAATTTGGACATGCAGTAGCTTTGTTCTCTCTGGAGATGGCATCTGTTCAGTTGATTACCAGATTAATTTCGTCTGAAACAGGATTGTCTTCAGAAAAATTACGTACTGGTAAATTAGAACCTCACGAATGGACGATGTTGAGTACAAAAGTGAAGGACTTAGAAAAAGCACCTTTATTTATTGATGATACGCCATCACTTTCTATTTTCGATTTAAGAGCAAAATGCCGTCGTTTAGCTTCGCAACATGGTATTAAAATCATCATTGTCGATTATTTGCAGTTAATGACCGCAGGAGGAAATAATAAAGGAGGAGGAAATCGTGAGCAGGAAATCTCGACCATTTCCCGAAACTTAAAAGCTTTGGCTAAAGAACTTAACGTTCCGGTTATTGCACTTTCTCAGTTATCGCGTGCTGTAGAAACTCGTGGATCCAGTAAACGTCCTTTACTATCGGATCTTCGTGAATCTGGAGCGATTGAGCAGGATGCTGATATCGTTTCGTTTTTATACCGACCTGAATATTATAAAATTGACGAATGGGATGATGATGAAGCTTCGCCAACCGCTGGACAAGCAGAAATTATGATTGCAAAACACCGTAATGGTGGTATTGAAAACGTTCGTTTAAAATTTATAGGACACCTTGGTAAATTTGATAACCTTGATGATTTTTCAGGAAATTATGATGATTTGCCTTCAAAAATGAATCATGATGATAATCAGTATATAACTAAAAACCTGCCGTCTGCCAACGAAGCTTTTGGAAGCAATCTCAATGATGACGATGACGACAGTGACGTTCCGTTTTAATTAAATAACGCAACAAAAGATAAAATCTTCATTAGCAAACTGCTAATGAAGATTTTTTTTTGTTCTAAAATTGATAACTTAATTTCATAAGTAATTTTACACAAATATATCTTTTATGTAAAATTAAATCGGTAGATTAGCAAAACCATTAACAAAATTAATACTATTAACTAATTAAAAAATTCAAAACTATGAGTGAAGACAATTTTCCAAAACCTGTCGAAGTTTCTTTAGCGACAGCTAAAGAATGGGAGAAAAGGTATCAGGATGACACTACTGTTGAAGACAGTAAAACCAAAGTTAAATCCTTTTTAATACCACGAGAAAGCTTAGAAACGGTTCTTGAACTTAATACAAGTGCAGTTCGTGCCTATATTGGGATCAATGACCAAAAAGAAAAGACCCTACTTTTCGTTGGTGCAGAGTTAGATAAAGCGACAGGTAAATATAATGATGTCTATGGACCTCCTTCTTCACAAAAAAGATCAGCAGCAGCAGCAGCAGATGATGTTGTATATGATGGAGTACGTCCTAGTCCACCTTATTGATTTTTAAAAAAGAATACGTATAAAT